>JALYPB010000060.1 GCA_030856585.1 Gemmatimonadota bacterium
TCTGCCGCACCAGCGCCACGAGAGTGTGGGTATTGCTGCTGGCGATCTTCCGGCCGCTGAGGATCTCCTCTGGCTGGTCCACGTCTACGATCTCGTCTCCGCTGCCGAGAATCGCCACCCGGGGCCGCCGGTAGACGAGCGGGTGGGCGACGGCCAGCGATGCCAGCACTCCGAGCTGCGCAGGACCCAGCTCGCTGCCGGCACCCAGCGCGGTGGTGCCTTTTCTAATGTCCTCGCCCGCCCGCCGGGTGTTCACGCCCACGTCGCGGTCTTTCACGATCGTGACCGTTTCAGCCCCCTGGTCGGTGTCTTCCTGGCGGATGACGCTGTCCGCCCCCTCCGGCAGCGGTGCTCCGGTGAAGATCCGGGCGCACTCGCCCGGGCCTATCCGGCGCGCCGGGAAGTGTCCCGCCGGAATATGTTCGACCACTCGGAGCCGCACCGGGCTGGTCTCCCCGGCCCCCTGAACATCCTCCCCTCGAGCAGCGTAGCCATCCATCGCCGAATTGGCCCAGGCAGGAATGTCGAGCGGGCTGACGATATCCTCGGCCAGTACACCGCCGAGAGCGTCGTTGAGGGGCATCCGCAGTGGGGGCTGGCGCCGCACGTCGATCAGAATCCTGGCTGCTGCCTCGGCAGCACCGAGCGGCGCGCTCATGGGTCGAGGACCAGCGCCCTCTCCCAGGCAAGGCTGGCGAGCAGCTGGAGCCAGATGGTGTCGTGGAATCGGAGGACGGGACACTCTGCCTGAAAGTCCTGATCGTCGGTGACGATGGCCACCCATTCGCGGGCATTGGGTGCCGACGGATCGTAGAGCGGCCGATCGCCGGCGACCCGGCGGAACACCTCGATTTTTGGGAGTGGCGCGGCCTTGAACCCCTCGGTGAGGACGATGTCGGCACCCTGCATGTACCGCCGCGCGAGGCCGATCGGATCGTAGTCGTCCGGGCTGCGCTCGAAGAGCACCCGCAGGTCGGGCGATGCCATCAGCACCCGCTCCGCGCGTCCCTCGTTGAAGTGCCGCCAGGTGTCGCTGCCGCTTCGGTCCACGTTGGCGGGGTGGTGCCCATGCTTGATCGTCATGACCCGATGGCCCCGGCGGGCCAGCTCGCTCGTCAGGGCAACGGCGAGGGTCGTCTTTCCAGCGTTCTTGCGGCCGATTACGGAGATGATGCGCGTTGGCGCCACAACTGGTCCGCTCTCGCGAGATCATCCGCGGTGTTCACGTTAAAGAACAGCAGGTCAGGGTCTGCCAGGGCGCCCACCTGGTCCAGAGGAAGGGTACCGACGCGGATTCGGTCGTGGAAGCCGATAGCCCGGAGGTTGCCGTCGTCGAGGCAATCGGCGATTGCCTGGCGGCAGGCCGGACCATAGGCAGCACAGAGTGGCTCTACGCCTCGCCGTCCGCCGCTTTCCGGAAGCACAGCATCATGGTGATCGAGGCCTGTGGCGAGGGTACGGACGAGGGTTTCAGAAACGAAAGGCATGTCCCAGGCGACGCAAACGACTGGTGCCGGAGCCTCAACAACCGCGGTGTAGATGCCGCCGAGCGCTCCGAAGCCGGGCCGGGAGTCGCCAACTGTCCGGAGATCCGGCCGCCAGGTCGCTGCATCAGGGGCGTTCGCCACGAGCAGCGGCGGCTCCCCCAGCGCCTGGGTCATCATCCTCACCAGCCGGTCGAGGATGCGTTCCCCGCCGACGAGCTCTAGCCCCTTCGGCTTCCCCGCAAACCGCGTTGCTCCTCCACCAGCGAGGATTACGCCTCGAACGCCGGCCACCTTCAATACCGTCTTCCCCTCCTGCGCTCCAGCACCACGTCGAAGCCCACCGTCATACTGAACAGGTGCTTGAACACCCGTTCGTGCGGCGGAACGAATCCGGCAACCGGAATGGTGCTCTTGACGCTCTGAAGACCGGTGATGTTGTCTCTCACCTCCCAGCGGAGGTTGTACCCCTTCGCCACGGCTGCGGTAAAGCCGACGCCGAGGGCCAGGGAGGGATCGACCCGCGAGTTGTGATCATCGGAGTAAACGAACAGGTCCTCGATCTGCCCGCTGCTATTGACGAACTGGCCCACGGTGCGGAGCGAGCTCTGCTGGCTCAACACCAGTCCGAGGTTGACCCGCCCATAGGGCGAAAACAGCTTGCGGCTATTGAACCGAAACATGGTGCCGCCGGACAGAATGACCGATGTGGCCGCCTTCTTCTTGCCCTGTATGGATTCACAGACCTCTGCGATGGCGGCGGACCCCGACGAGAAGACCTGCCGGCAGGAGTCCTCGAAGCCCAGGCCGATCAGGAAGCCCTCGACCGTGAAGCCGAGGTTCTCGCCCGGGAAGTAGACCCCGCCGAAACCGACTGCCAGGGTCGACCGGATTCTTCGGTCCAGGGCGACCGTGTCGGCCGGAACGATGAACTGGACCGCTTGCGGGGAGCTCGACCAGAGCCGGCTCCCACCTACGGCGCCCAACGAGACGGTGAACACCAAACTCGACTGGTCCTTCGTTGCCTGAGCGGAGGCCAGGGAGGGAAGCGCGCCGATTCCGGTGAGGGCGGCCGTGAGCAGGAGGAGCCTTCGGGTGCGCATCAGCCCCCCAGAAATTGATGGTCGACTGCGAGACACCGGTCCATCACAACCGCGATGCCGGCTGCTTCCAGCTTCCGGGCAACTTCGTCATGCCGGATACCTTGCTGCATCCAGACCAGCGACGGATGAACCTCCAGCAGCTGGTCCAGCAGCGCGGGTACGTGCTCGGAGCGGCGAAAGATGTTGACGATATCGATTGGTCCGGCCCTGGCCGCCGACCGGAGGTCGGGATGAACCGGCTCGCCCAGCGTTACGCCGCCGACCGGATGCACCGGGATGATCGTGTAGCCCGCGCGCTGAAGGTAGGCGGCCACTCCGTGGCTGGGCCGATCCGGTTTCCGGCTCAAGCCGACCACGGCGATCCGTTTGGCCCCACGGACCAGTTGCGCCAGCCTGGCGCGGTCAAGCGCCACTTGCTGCCGCCGCGCCGTGATGCTGTGGGTGACCGCTGACTGCCCGACCGACCAGGACCATGCCGCTTCGCCGGGCAATCTCGACCGCCAGGGTGGACGGAACCGACGGCGTGGCCACGTACGCTATTCCGGCGCGGGCCGCCTTGAACGCAAGCTCAGCCGAGATCCGGCCGGTGACCAGCAGGCCAAGTCCTTCCACTCGGCGCCCAGCTAGCATCGCCGCTCCAAGCACCTTGTCCACCGCGTTGTGCCGGCCAATGTCTTCGGCATGGGCGATGAGTGGCGATGGGGCGGCGGGATCGATCAGCGCCGCGGCGTGGATCCCGCCAGTATCTTTGTACCGCTCACCCTTGGCGAACAGGGCCTTGAACAGACCACGGAGCTCCTCCAGCGCCGGGGGCATTCCTCGTGCCGGCTGAGCAGCCACCGTAGCAGGGTCTGCCAGGAAGGTGGAGACGGCGCCGCACCCCGAGGCCAACACAGGGCGGCGCCCCTCGGCCTTTACCGACGCGACCCTGTCTTCGGGCACGTCGGCCCAGAAGCCGAGGTCGGTGGCGCAGGGCCGCAGGTGCACCTGGTCGATGGAATCGATATACCCCTCGCCGTGCAGCCAGCCTATCGCCAGCTCCTCGAGCAGGTCCGGCGTGCACATCCAGGTGACGGCAGGCGTCCCGTTGACCTCGAGCCAGACCGCAACTTCCTCGACCGCGGCGAGCTCTGACATCCGCCCGCCCCGCTTCGAGGGTTGAAGCAGGTCAGGCGACTCCGGTACAGTCGGCATAGAATGTCGGGCCCTCCATGATGCGGACCCGCTCGAGCGCGGGTCCAGCCGGGAGCCGTGCGGCGATGCGGGGGAAGACGTTGGCAGGCAGGTCGAGGTCGATGATCATGGTCGGAGCTATAGCCAAGGTCAGGGCGAGAACGAATAACCCAGGCCCACCTGCAGCCACGGACTGGCGGTCCACTCGCTCAGGTTATTCCCCTCGATGACCGCGTTCGAATCCTCCTCCGTCCCCGGTTCCTCCACGGGCTCTGCCTGGAATGTGGTCGGATAGTTCAGCTTCCAGAAGGCTGCCCGCGCCTCTCCCCGGAGGTGGAGGCGATCGGTGATAAAGAATCGGAACCCAACGCTCGGAGCGACATAGATCTTCCGGCCGAAATTGTACTGGCTGGTGTCCGCCGGCGTCGACCTGGCGAAGGCCAGGCCCACACCGGCACCGACAAAAGGTGCGAGCCGGTGCCATGTCTTCCCGCCGCTGAGATTGAACTGGAGTGCGAGCTCGGCGAACGTCACCGCCTGACGCACGGGGCCGGTTCTGCGGTTTGCGAGCGTCACGAACGGGTTCACGATGAAGCGGTCCAGATTGCCCCGAGCCACGGCCAGGCCCAACTGGATCGTGCTGGCCGTTCGGATGTCGTAGCGCCCGCCGAACACCTCGCCACGATGCGGCCCGATATTGAACCCGCCGCCGCTCCCGCCGAAGTAGCCGCCCGTGGCCGTGAGCGTATGCCCTTTACGGATGTCCCGGAACGGAGAGCCGCTGGGATCATGGCCGACCTGGGCGGCGAGAGATTGGGTTGTGAGCGCCATCGCCGCCATGGCCGCCACCCCGACCCGGAGCGAAGCGAAAGATACGACCCGCATCAGTCGCACTCCCGCAGGTCGCGACCGGTCATTTCCGACGGCGGCTCGATTCCCATGAGGCTCAGTACGGTGGGTGCGACGTCCCTCAGTGAGCCGCCGGCCCGAAGCGCTGGCGCGTTGGGGCGAATGGCGACGAGCGGCACCGGGTTCATCGTGTGCGCGGTATGAACCCCGCCGGTAACCGGGTCGATCATCATCTCACAGTTGCCATGATCGGCGGTCACGAGGACGCTCGCCCCAGCCCTTTCCGCACTGATCAGTACCCGTCCCAGGCATTCGTCCACCGTCTCCACAGCGCGTATGACCGCGGGCAGCACGCCGGTGTGACCCACCATGTCGGCATTCGCATAGTTGCAGAGCAGGAAATCATGCGAATTCGCCTCGATGGCGCGGCACAGGACGTCGGTGACACCGCTTGCGCTCATCTCGGGTGCCAGATCGTAGGTGGCCACCCGTTGGGATGGGATCAGATAGCGCTCCTCTCCGGGGTACGGGGGCTCATATCCACCGTTGAAGAAGTAGGTGACATGAGGGTACTTCTCGGTCTCCGCGGTCCGGAGCTGGCGCTTGCCCTTGTCGGCCAGCACCTCGGCCAGAATCCGCGCGAGGCTGAACGGAGGAAAGGCCTGCGGTATGGCGAAGGTCTGGTCGTACTGGGTCATCGTGACGCAGGATATGCTCGGCCGATCCCGCACATCAAACGCCTCGAAACCAGGCACCGCCAGCGCGGCCACGATCTGCCGCATCCGGTCGCTGCGGTAGTTGAAGAAAAATGCCCCGTCGCCCGCCCGCATGGTCCCCACCGGTGCGCCGTTGCGGATGTGAACCAGTGGGTGGATGAATTCGTCGGTCTCCCCCCGCTGGTAGGCGGCTTGCACCGCCAGGACAGGGTGCTCCACGGGTGTCCCGCGGCCGTGGATCATGGCCTCGTACGCCAACTGGGTGCGCTCCCATCGCCGGTCCCGATCCATGCCGTAGTAGCGTCCGGTGAGCGTCGCGATGTCCACCTTGGTCCCCGCAATCCGGCGCATGTCCATAAGCAGGGTGCGGACCACCTCGGCACCGAGCGTGGGCGACGAGTCGCGGCCATCGAGAAACCCGTGGATGGCAATGGACTGAACCTTGTGCCGTATGCCGAGCTCGACACAGGCCAGGAGATGGCGATCGAGGGCGTGGACCCCGCCGGGACCGAGAAGGCCTACAAGATGAAGCGTGCCACCGGTCTGCCTCAGTCCGGCGCAAAGCTCCACCAGAGGGTCGATGGTGTAGAAATTGCCGGTTTGTATGCTCTGCGAAATGCGAACCAGGTCCTGCGGCACCACCCGGCCAGCTCCCAGATTCAAGTGACCCACCTCGCTGTTCCCCATCTGGCCCTCGGGAAGGCCCACCGCGAGCCCGCTGGCATCCAGCAGGGTCCGGGTATGAGATTTCCACAGCCGGTGCCATATGGGGGTAGACGCCAACTCGATCGCATTGCCCTCACGCTCCTGCCGATACCCCCAGCCGTCCAGGACCACCAGGACCACCCCGGGGGCGCTTCCGTTTGACATGGGTCTCCGCGTGTTCTACAATGCGCCATCGTGATTTACGCGCCGCAATCTACTCCCGGCCTGCGCTGGCTACCAGCCTGCGCCGTGGTGGTCTTTCTGCTTTTTGCGTCCAATCTCCGGGGCCAGACGGCGAGCGAGATCTCGACCGCTACCCGGCTTCGGAAAGAGCCAAGAGGAATCGAGCTGGTCTCCCTTCCCGCCGGCACCTCGGTGGCGCCGAAAAGGACTCGGGGCGACTGGCACGAGGTCATGGTCGAAGGCTGGATTTTCAACCGCGCGATCGAGCAGACCAGGCGGGACGGCTTCGACCTGATCGTTACCGCCACGAGCGGCGAGAACATTCGGTCGGTCCCGAACGGCGAGGTAGTCGGCCGCGTTCGCACCGGAACCCTCCTGCGTAAGGAGGAGGGGCGCGGGGCGTGGACCCGGGTAAGCCGAACTGGCTGGGTCCCCCGGACGACGGTCAGGATCCCCGCAGCCAAACCAGCGCCAGCTGTCCAGCCGGAAAAGCGGGTTATCCGCGAGCCTGACTTGACCGAGCCGGTCGAGTCCGGGGCACTGCCGACTCAGGCTGCGGCGCCGGCACCGCCGGATACGGTCCCGACCAGAACCGAGCGGGGGCAGGTGGCCCGGGAGACGGCACTGTTCGCCGCGCCGGAGGGGAGTCAGTACGGGAGCCTCCAGACCGGCGCTCCCGCCCGGGTTGTCGGCCGGTCGGGCGACTGGGCTCGCATCCAGCTCGAAGGCTGGATCAGGGAAAGTGATCTGGTACCGGGCTCCGAGGTTTCCCTGGGAGCGGTCACGGCCGCCGAGGTTCGAGCCGACCCCGCTCGATACATCGGGCGGACCGTCGATTGGCGGCTGGAGCTCATTGCGGTGCAAACCGCCGATGAGCTGCGCGTCGAGATTCCCAAGGGCCGGCCCTATCTGCTCACCCGGGGCCCCTTGCCGGAGCCGGGCTTCGTGTATGTGACGGTCACTGAGGCACAGGCCGTTGGGTTCCGCTCACTTCAGGCACTCCAGGAGATGACCCTTCGGGTGACTATCAGGTCTCCACGAACCCGCTTCCTGGCCACGCCGGTGGTGGAGTTGGTGTCGCGGGTGGAGTAGTAGGCTATGGGCTATGGGCTATGGGCTATGGGCCCTTGGCTAAAAGGCCCACTGCGGAGTAGCAGAACCCGTCGTTGAGTGCGAAGTTTCAAATGACGTCTTGCCAATAGCCCACAGCCAATAGCCCCTTATGAACGACCTTCTCAAACAGCGCATCATCCGCCTGCTGGATTCCGCCGGCGATGAACGTGGCTATCAGATCCTCGATTATGTCGAGTTTCTCGACAGCAAGTACGCCGAGCGATCTCAACCCGATGGCTTGCTCTCCAGGATCACCGCCACAGTCGAGAACACGATGCGGGCCGGGAAGCTGCCGATCCAGGCGATCACCGGCACCATGGGGCTGATGGACAGCGCCGCGAAAGTCATGAAGGGACTGGCGGCGGCGGGGCAGGCGGTGGTCGATGAGGCGGTAAAATCAGTCGAGAGTTCGCCCCGCAGCAAGATCGAGATCGAGCAGAAGCCCAAGAACCCGACATCCTGAGCAGGCCATGGCCGCACCGACCCAGGCTCCTCCTACCACAACCTCAGCCCCGACAGAGTTCATTCGGGGCATCGGGCCGCTAGCAGCCATCTCTCTGGTAGTCGGCTCGATGATCGGCTCGGGAATCTTCATCGTCTCCGCCGACATCGGGCGCCAGGTGGGCCCCTGGGGGCCGGGTGCGCTGCTTCTGGTCTGGCTAATCACCGGGGCCATGACGGTTACGGGGGCTCTGGCCTACGCCGAGCTGGCGGCCATGATGCCGAAGGCGGGCGGGCAATACGTCTTCCTTCGCGAGGGGCTCTCGCCGGCGGCCGGCTTTCTCTACGGCTGGACCCTGTTCACCGTTATCCAGACCGGAACCATCGCGGCCGTCGCGGTGGCATTTGCGCGCTTTCTCGGCATTCTCGTTCCCGGCGTGACGCCCGACGTTTTCCTTCCGCTGGGCCAGGTACGCCTGCCGGGAGCGGCAGATGCCATCCAGCTGGGCCTGTCACACCAGCGCGTGGTGGCCATGGCCATGATTGCCGTCCTGACGGCGCTCAACATCCGGGGTGTCAGGTTGGGAGCGGCGATCCAGACCGTCTTCAGCGTGGCCAAAGTGGGGGCGCTTGCGGTTCTCGTCCTCTTCGGCCTGACACTGTTCCGCCAGCCGGATGTTGCCGCCGCCAACTTCTCCAACTTCTGGGGTACGGCCGACTGGAGTCTGGCGGTACTACCGATCATCGGTGCGGCCATGGTGGGGTCGCTTTTTGCCAGTGACGCCTGGAACAACGTCACCTTTGCCGCGGCCGAGGTCAGAGATCCGACCCGGAATCTGCCCCGCGCGCTTGCCATCGGAACCGGTTTGGTGAGTGTCCTCTACATCCTGGCCAACGTCGCCTACCTCAATATCCTGCCGTTCTACGGCGATCCGAACGGGACCGACGTTCTGGCCCGCGGCCTTCAGTACGCCGCGCAGGACCGGGTGGGCACCGCGGCGGTGGAAGTGGCCCTGGGGGCCGGCGCCGCCGCCATCATGGCGGTGGCGATTCTGCTCTCGACCTTCGGCTGCAACAACGGGCTGATCCTCGCCGGCCCTCGGGTCTACTATGCCATGGCCCGCGACCGGCTCTTCTTCGAGCGGGCCGGCACGCTGCACCCGGTGTATCGGACACCGGTGTTCGGGCTCATCGCGCAGGCGTTCTGGGCCATGGTTCTCTGTATCAGCGGTACCTACGGGCAACTCCTCGATTACGTGATTTTCGCGGCGCTGGTCTTTTATTTCCTGACAACCTTGGCGCTCTTCCGCCTCAGGCGGAACCGCCCCGACCTTCCCCGTCCGGTCAAGGCGTTCGGCTATCCGGTGCTGCCGGCGCTTTATCTGGCCGCGGTGGCCGTTCTCATGGTAATACTGCTGATCTATCGTCCGCTTTACACCTGGCCTGGCCTCCTCATCGTGGCCCTGGGCATCCCCGTCTACCTGGTGTGGCGCAGGGCACGCTAAATCCTTCCCAGAATGTGATCCCCGTCGTTGTGGACCGCCCCAGTCTCCTCGAGATTGCGCACCTCGCTTGCCCACCGCCGTGGGTTTCTGACAGACCTTTAGGGAACGCCGCCCATGTCCGACGTACATCGCCAGCGGGCTGGGTCCGCTGATCCCGCACCCGGGAAGAGTCTGACCGGTGTCCCTGGCCTTGATAGTGTGATGGGTGGGGGCTACCCCACGACCCAGATGTTCCTGGTGGAGGGCGACCCCGGGACGGGCAAGACCACGCTCGCGCTGCAGTTCCTTCTCGAGGGGGTTCGCCAAGGGGAAAAAGGCCTGTATGTGACGCTGTCAGAGAGCGCCGAAGAGCTCGCAGAAGTCGCGGCCTCCCACGGCTGGTCACTCGACGGGATCGAGATTTTCGAGCTCGTGCCAGACGAAGAGGCGCTTCGGCCCGATGCCCAGTACACGGTGTTCCACCCCTCCGAGGTGGAGCTGACAACCACCACACAAGCCATCTTCGAGACGGTCGAGCGGGTGCAGCCCATGCGGGTGGTATTCGACTCCTTGTCCGAGCTCCGTCTCCTCGCCCGCGATTCACTGCGTTACCGCCGCCAGATTCTCGGCTTCAAGCAGTTCTTCACCCGTCACCGGTCCACCGTCCTCATGCTCGACGATCGTACCGGGGAGGACACCGACAATCAGCTACGAAGCCTGGCGCACGGCGTGCTGCTGCTGGAGCAGTTGGCGCTGGACTATGGGGCGGAGCGGCGCAAGCTGCGGGTGGTCAAGATCCGCGGGGTCCTCTACCGCGGAGGGTACCACGACTACACCATCCGGACCGGCGGGCTCGCGGTGTTCCCCCGGCTGATTGCGGCCGAGCACCCTTCGTCATTCGAGCGGGGCAGGGTGCTCAGCGGCGTGAGTGAGCTGGACAAGCTGCTGGGCGGAGGTCTGGATCGAGGCACGAGCTCTTTGATTATGGGCCCAGCCGGCTGCGGGAAGACGGTGCTCGCCACCCAATACGCCTGCGAGGCGGCGGGCCGAGGTGACCACGTTGCATTCTACCTGTTTGACGAGCGGCTCGGCACGTTTCTCGATCGCGCAGATCGTCTTGGAATGCCGATCCAGAAGTTCGAGCGGGAGGGTCAGATCTTCATCAGGTCAATCGATCCGGCCGAGGTCTCCCCCGGCGAGTTCGCCCACACCATCGTGGAAACCACGCTACGTGAAGGCACCAAGTTCGTCGTCATCGATAGTCTGAACGGCTATATCAATGCCATGCCGGATGAGCGGCTCCTCGACATCCGGCTGCACGAGCTGCTGAGCTACCTGGCACAGCGCGGCGTCACCACACTTCTGACCCTGGTCCAACACGGCCTCTTCGCTTCGTCGAGCAGCCAGGCCGAGGTCAGCTATCTGGCTGACAGTCTCCTCCTGCTTCGGTTCTTCGAGGCTACCGGCGAAGTGAGAAAGGCAATCTCGGTGCTGAAGAAGCGGAGTGGGCCGCACGAGCTGACCATTCGAGAGTTCCAGGTCACCAACTCTGGGGTGCGGGTGGGTGAGCCTCTCCGGGATTTCCAGGGGGTGCTCAGCGGCGTGCCCGATTACGTCGGTCTACGCCAGCCGCTGTTCGGGGTGGAGGGGTCCAGCCCAAGTGGAGAGTGAAGGAGAGGTGCAGCCAGGGAACCGAGTACTGCTTCTCGCGCCCACGGGTCGGGACGCTTCGCTGATGGCCTCGAATCTGTCGCAAGCCGGCTTCGAAGTCAGCATCTGCCCCAACATGGCGCGCCTGGCAGAATCAGTCGAACACGGCGGAGCGGTGGCGATCGTGGCGGAAGAAGCACTGGGTGGCGCTGCGTCCGATCTACTTGACAACACGCTCGCCGGGCAACCCTCCTGGTCGGATTTGCCGATCATCATCTTCCTCGCCAGCGGCGCAACCCTGGCCTCGAGCCGGGCGCTGCTTTCCCGATTCGGCCGCCACGGCAATGTGACGCTTCTCGAGCGGCCAGTACGCACCGTTGCGCTGACCAGTACGGTGCAGGCGGCTGTGCGGGCGCGCCACCGGCAGTACGAGGTGCGCGATTACCTGGAAGAACGCGCGGTGGCGCAAGCGGCGCTGGAGCGCAGCGAGTCCCGCTACCGCTCGCTCGCCCTCGCGTCGGCTTCCGTTGTATGGATCAGCAACGACGAGGGCGTCTTCGTGGGAGACGGCACCACCTGGGCCGCGTTCACCGGACAATCCCCCGCCGAGTATGAGGGCTGGGGTTGGCTCGATGCGGTCCACCCCGAGGACCGGGAGCCCACCGCGGTCGCCTGGCGGCGAGCCGTTGAGCAGAAGGAAGTCTATTACTCCGAATACCGCCTTCTACGCCATGACGGCCAGTACCGGCGGGTGACCTCGCGCGGTGTTCCCGTGCTTGGTGTCGACGGGGTGCTCGTAGAGTGGGTTGGGGCCTGCACTGATGTCGAGGAGGAGCGCAGGGCCGCCGACCACCTGCGCCAGGCACAGCGGATCGAGGCCGTCGGGAGCCTTGCGGGGGGCCTGGCGCACGAGGTCAACAATATGATGACCGCGGTCATCGGCTTCGGCGGGTTCGTGCTCAAGGGCTTGCCGGAGGACCACCAGCACCGATCGGACGTTGGTGAGATGGTCAAAGCGGCCACCCGCGCGGCGGGAGTCACGCGCCAGCTGCTGGCGTTCACCCGCCAGCAGGTGCTCCAGCCCTCGGTGCTGGATTTGAACCTGGTTGTCACCGACCTCACCCGCATGCTGAGCGGGTTCCTCGGCGCCGACGTCGAGCTCCACGTGCGGCTCGATCCCGGCACGGGCCGGGTGCGGGCCGATCGGGGACAGCTGGAACAGGTCATCATCAATCTCGCGCTGAACGCGCGTTACGCCATGACCTCCGGCGGACGCCTGACGCTGGCGACAACCAGCGTAACTCTGGACGAGAGCTACGCGCGCCGGCACCCAGGCACAGCGATACAGCCAGGCTTTTATATCGTCCTGAGCGTCACCGATACCGGTGCCGGAATGGACCCCGCGACGCGCGCCCGGGCCTTCGAGCCGTTTTTCACCACCAAGCCGGTGGGACAGGGCACCGGTCTGGGTCTCTCGACTGCTTACGGCATCGTCAAGCAATCGGGTGGCTACATCTGGCTCTACAGCGAGCCCGGCCACGGCACCTCAGTCAAGTTGTACCTGCCCCGGGTTTCCGACCCCGTTAGCCGTCCCTCCCGCCCCGTCGTCGCTCCCCGAGGTCAAGGCGAAACCGTTCTGGTGGTGGAGGACGAGGAGGCGGTCCGTACTCTGGCGCGGCGCACCCTGGAAGAGGCCGGCTACGAGGTGTTGGAGGCGGCCAACGGCCGGGAGGGGTTGAAGCTGTTGCTGTCTGTGCCGGTGGACCTGGTGCTGTGC
>JALYPB010000084.1 GCA_030856585.1 Gemmatimonadota bacterium
CCGAGGTGGAGGCGGCCCGGCAGGTGGCCGAGCGGCTGGGAGTCCGGAGCCACGAAGTGCTGGATATCGACCTGCGGGCCTTTGGCGGCTCGGCCCTGACCGGCGACCTCGAGGTGCCCAAGGACCGGCCCCTCGACGAGATGGGGCACGGCATTCCATCGACGTATGTCCCGGCCCGGAACACGATCTTTCTCGCCTTTGCGCTCGGCTGGTCCGAGGTGCTCGGGGCATCCGACATCTTCCTCGGCGCCAACGCGCTGGATTACAGTGGCTACCCCGATTGCCGCCCGGAGTTCATCCAGGCATTTCAGACCATGGCCAACCTGGCTACCCGCGCGGGGGTGGAGGGTGGCCGGAAGCTGACGATTCATGCCCCGCTCCTGGCCCTTTCCAAGCGCGAGATCATCGAGCAGGGCCTGGCGCTCGGGGTGGACTATGCCATCACCCGGACGTGCTACGACCCGTCGCCGGAGGGGGCAGCATGCGGCAGGTGCGATGCCTGTCAGCTCCGGCTGAAGGGATTTCGGGAGGCGGGGTTGGAGGATCCGGCGCCGTATCAGGCGGTGAGCGGGAGAGAAACGGCGTGAGCGGTGAGCGGGAGTCCCTAGGGCGGACGATGTCCCTTGGCCTAAGCGGAGTCCGGCCTGTTCCCGGAGCCTTCCCGCTTACCGCTTACGCTTTCCTTCCCCGCTTACGGTTTTTATGACCTATGCCGTTAAGGAGATCTACTACACCCTGCAGGGTGAGGGCGCCCACACCGGGCGCGCAGCGGTCTTTTGTCGCTTCGCGGGATGTAACCTGTGGACCGGGCGCGAGCGCGACCGGGCCGACGCCACCTGCCAGTTCTGCGACACTGATTTCGTCGGGACCGACGGCCCGGGTGGCGGCAGCTTCTCCACTCCGGGGGCGCTGGCCGAAGCGGTTTCAGCCGCGTGGCCGGCCAATGAGCGCGGGAAACGATTCGTGGTCTGCACCGGCGGCGAACCGCTGCTACAGCTGGATGCGCCGCTGCTGCAGGAGCTGCACGCCGGCGGGTTCGCGGTTGCCATCGAGACCAACGGGACCCTGCCGCCGGTAGAGGGTCTGGACTGGCTGTGCGTGAGCCCCAAGGCCGGCTCGACGCTGGTGATTCAGTCCGGCGACGAGCTCAAGCTGGTCTTTCCCCAGGAAGGCGCCGAGCCCGAGCGCTTCGAGCGGCTCGATTTCCGGCATTTCTTTCTGCAGCCCATGGATGGGCCGGAACGACAGGCCAACACCGAGGCCGCCCTGCGCTACTGCCTGGCGCATCCACGCTGGCGGCTGAGCCTGCAGACGCATAAGCTTCTCGGAATTCCGTAAGCGGGGCAGCGGGGCCGCGGGGCGGCGCGGCAGCCACAGCACACCAGTACGATCCGTGGCGCCAACCCGACCTGAGTACTGCCCCGCTGCCGCGCTGCCCCTCTGCCCCCCTGAGAATGCACGGATACTCCGATCGCATCAGTCACGCGTTCGCCTTTGCCGCCAAATACTACGGCGCGGTGGCTCCAGCTGGGTCGGGCATGGATTACATGGCCCACCCGGCCAACGTTGCTGTCATCCTGGCCCGATACGGCTGCGATCAGATCACGATCGTCGGCGGAATTTTGCATCATGTGCTGGAGGAGACCGTACCGGAGAAGCGGCCGATGCTCGAGCGCAAGATCACCGATAAATTCGGACCGGTGGCGCTCGCCGTGGCCAAGGACGCGTTGGAGCCCAAGTTCGACCACCGCGGAGGTGAGCGCGCCTGGCAGGCACGCAAGCAGGAATACCTCAGCCAGCTGGCCATTGCAGAGCCGAGGGCGTTGGACATTTGCGTGGCGGACGAAATCCACAGCTGCGGCTCAACGGTGACAGCGCTCCGCCGGCTGGGGGTGGAATACCTGCGCACAGTGTCCCGGGCCGGCTCGCACCAGACCATATGGTGGTACCGCTCGATGCTGGAAATCCTGACAACCCGCGCCGACTGGCCCCAGCGCGAGATGCTGACCGAACTGAGACTGATGAGCGCGGACCTGGTCCGCAGTCTGCGCGAGAGAGAAGAGGACATGTGATCCGAACCGCCGCACCTGGGCTACTACTCCTGGCTCTTAACGCATGCATGGGGGGTGCGCCGCCACCCATTCCACTCAACCCGGTCCGATTCCTCCTCGTCAACGACGTATACCTGGCGGACACGCTCGCGGACGGCCGCGGGGGGCTGGCCCGGGTTGCGACAGTGCGGAACCGTTTGGCCGATCAAGGGCCGGTCATCTTCGTCCTGGCGGGCGATGCCCTCAGCCCCAGCGTGCTGACCAAGTTTTACGGCGGCCGGCAGATGGTAGCCTCGTTAAACGCTGCCAAGCTCGACTACGCCACGCTGGGCAACCACGAGTTCGACCTCGAGCTGGACTCGCTGGCAGCTCGAATCGAGGGCTCCAGGTTTAAGTGGATTTCGAGCAATTGCACCCGGGCGGATGGAACGCCGCTACCGAAGGTGCTGCCCTGGGACACCCTCCGCGTCTCGGGCCATAAGGTAGGCCTGTTCGGGGTCACGCTGCTGGGCAACTACCCGCCGACGGTTCGATGCGCCGATCCCGATAGCGCCGCACAACGCGTGGTGGAGACTCTGACCACGGAAGGTGCCGATCTTATTGTCGGTATCACCCACCAGAGCATCCAGGACGACCGCGAGCTGCTCTCTCGCGAGCCTCGGATAGATCTTCTCCTCGGCGGTCATGAGCACGACGCGCGCGACTCGACCGTGTCGGGCCGGCACATTGTCAAAGCCGACGCCAACGCGGTGTCGGCCCAGTTCGTGACGCTGTGGGGAGGAAAGGGGAGCTGGCGTCAAGCAACGGGGTTAGTACCGATAAATGCAACGCTGCCGCCGGATACCGCAGTGTCGAGGGTAGTGGCGGAGTGGGATGACAGTCTCCAGAAGCGACTGGGGCCTGAGCGTGTCGTGGGCCGAAGCACGGTCCCCATCGATCCAGCAACCAGCTTCTCCCGCCGGCGCGAGTCCATGATGGGGGACCTGGTGAGCGATGCAATGCGGTCAGGCACCGGAGCTGACGTTGCCCTGATCAACTCCGGCACCCTGCGTCTCGACAATGTGATCCAGCCTGGACCGATCTCCAATCACCAGCTGGAAGCAATCTTTCCCTATGCCGATCAGACCCGGGTTGTCACCTTCCCTCTCAGCGGAGCCGGCTTGCGCCGTCTGCTGGAGCACGGGGTGTCGAGCGAGGTGCTTGGTACCGGGGGGTTTCTTCAGGTCTCGGGGCTGTCATTCACGTTCGACCCGTCCAGGCCCTCCGGTCGCCGCGTGGTTGGCGATCTTCGTGGCCCATCGGGGCGTGCCCTCGGGTCCGACGATTCGGTTCGGGTCGCATTTGGCGTGTATTCGGCCTGCGCAGGCGGTGACGGCTATTCGGTTCCCGAGGCCCAGTCAGCTTGCGCCAATCAGCAGGCGGCCCCGAGAGCGGTCGACCTGCTCATCCAGTACATCACCGACTCGTTGAAAGGCAGCATCGAGACCCCGAAGAGCTCGCGGGTCTTACAGACTGGAAACGCAAATCCCGGCTGAGCTGAGTGCTCGCCGGGACCGAGTAGCCTTAGCAGTTTTGATCACCCAGGCTGCAAAGCCGAAATCCCTGGGGCCCGTTAGGGCTATGTCGTTAACCCGGTGAATATACCCAATCCAACACCTCAGCACAACCTCTCGGCTCCCCCCGGTCACTCCGTTCTTGTATTATAGGGCATGGGTTTAACCCCTTCCTCGCCTTTAGCCACCCTACCCAGTGCCTTCGCCGCCGCTTGCCGCCTCTCTCGTACAGACGGAGAGCTGTTCGAGCGCTGCCGGGTAGCCCTGGTCCGCCGCTTTCAGAGCGAGCGGATCTGGTTCAGCCTTGTCTCCCCGGCGGAAACGATTCCGCGGGTAGGGCCGGCCCAGGGCTTCGAAGGCGCGGTCGAGGTGGCTCGGCTGGCCAGCGGCGAGACAGAAGTGCAAATCCACGCGGACCCCTTGGTGGCGGAGGAAATGCGCTCTGTCGCCATGTCGCTGGCGCTGGGCCTCAGCGTCGTGGTCGAGCTACGCGGCATTCTCCTCGAGCGCCAGGCCGCGCTCGACGACGCGGTGTTCCAGCTCAGGGCGCTTCGGCAGGTGGCCCGGCTGCTCTCCTCGGTCCACTCCACCGAAGAGACCGAGCAACTGATTCTGGATTTCATGGCCGAGGTGTTCTTTGCCTGGTGGGCCTGCCTATACCGGCCCGAGGGAGAGACCTACATCCCCAGCGTCTTCCGTTCCCTGAACGACCGGCTCCGCCCCGCCCCGATCGAGCGTGCCGCCTTGGATCAGGCACTTCCGCCCGGAAGCGCGGCCACCGGCGCCGACGATGCGGGCCTGGCGGAGCTGGTGGGCCCCGGGGCGGAGCTGGTAGTGCCACTGGACGCCGGCGCCGAGCGCATGGCGGT
Organism: Gemmatimonadota bacterium; assembly: GCA_030856585.1. Lineage (GTDB taxonomy): Bacteria > Gemmatimonadota > Gemmatimonadetes > Gemmatimonadales > GWC2-71-9 > CAVVWJ01. The sequence continues at coordinate 4,474 of JALYPB010000084.1, forward strand.
GCTGGTGCTGGGGTCACGGATCAGCGATAAGCTCTACGGACGGGCGGAGTCCGAGCTGGCCGGCACCCTCTCCTTCGCCGCGGCCATTGCCCTCAAGAACTCCGAGCTGGTCGAGCAGCTTCACAGCGCGGCCACGACGGACGAGCTCACCGGGCTCTGCAACCGCCGCGCTCTGGAGGAGCGCCTCGCCGCCGAGATCTCCCGGAGCCTGCGCCATCAGCTGCATACCAGCGTCCTGCTGCTCGATCTCGACCGATTCAAGGTAGTGAACGACACGATGGGCCATGCGGCGGGCGACCGCCTGCTGGTCCAGGTCGGCCAGATCCTGCGGAGGCAATGCCGCGCTCTGGACGTGGTCGGTCGCCTCGGCGGCGACGAGTTCCTGGTCATCCTGCCGATGACCAAGCCCGCCGAGGCCAAGGTCTTCGTAGCCCGGGTGCAGGCCAGCCTCCGCGAAATCGAAAAGACCAACCCGGAATTCGGCGCCTGCACCTTGAGCATGGGAATTGCCGAGTCACCACTTCACGGGACCACCGTCAGCAGCGTTCTCGCCGCGGCGGACAACGCGCTGTACCGGGCCAAGCGGGGCGGCAGGAACACGGTCGAGGTTGCGGAGAGCTAGCCATTCATGTCTGAGTCTGAATTCACCTTGCTGGGCGAAGCGGTCTGGCTGGACTTCGTCAATACTGCACAGGGGCGAGTCTCGTCACCGCCCGACCTGCTGGCTGATGCCTCGGCCATCGGGCGTTGGGCCGAGACCCAGAGCCTCACGTGGAAAAACGGTACCGGCGTGGCGCTGGACGAGGTACGGGCCTTCCGTGGCCGCCTGACCGCGCTGGCCGAGGCACTGAATTCGGATACCCAACCCCCCGCCGCCTCAATTGCAGCCATAAATGAGCAGCTCTCCCGCAACGGTGGTTCGCACCAGCTGACCCGGGTGAGCGGCGAGTGGCAGCTTCGTTTCGCCCCCGCCCGGCCGCCGACCATGCTGGAGGCCATCGCCCAATCCGCGGCGTCCGCCCTGGCTGATCCGCTGCTCTTTGTCCGGCGCTGTGCCGGCGAGGGCTGCTCCCTCTTCTTCACTGACAGCTCGCCGAACCAGGGCCGGCGCTGGTGCAACGCGGCCCTGTGCGGCCGTCAGGTGAAGGTGGAGCGGCGGCGCGGGTTGCTGCGCTGACCGGCATCGAGTCGGACCGCTACTTCGAGCGCACTCAGGACGCGCTCGGCACCCGCTATCGAATCGAGCGGACGGTAGCGGTATCTCCGGAGCGAGTCCTCTTCGAAGCGCACGATCTGGTCCTGAAGCGCCGCGTCAACCTGCGGGTGAATTTCTTTACCGACCAGCCCACCCGGACCTGGTTCATTCGCGAGGCCGAGGCCCTCGGCCGGCTGGACCACCCGTCGATCCGACACGTCTACGACGCCGGGGTCATCGGTGAGCTGGCGTATCGGGTCGGCAACTGGATCCACGGCGAAGGGCTGCAGGGCGCACTTCTGCGGGGGCCCCGGCCGATCCCCATGGTCCATACCCTGGCGCGTGATCTTCTGAGCGCGCTGGAGCATGCCCATACCCAGAGCATCATCCTGCGCCGTATCGTTCCGGCCTCGGTGCTGCTCAGCTCCTCGGGCCGGGCCCTGGTGTCGGACGTCCGCTTCTGCAGCTACATGCTGCCCGCCGTCCCCCCCGGCACCATTCCCCTCGGTCTGGCCTACATGGCCCCGGAGGTAAGGGACGGCGCCTCCGGAGATCCCACCAGCGACGTCTATACCGCGGGCGCCCTGCTGTACGTGGCCATCACCGGCCAGGAACCGCCGCTGGATCCCACCAAGGTTCGTCGCCCCACCGAGCTCAGGCCGGCCTGTCCCCGCACCATCGAGCGGATCGTGCTCCGCGCCATGCAGCCGGCCCATGATGACCGATATCTCACCGCGGTGGAAATGCTGGAGGACTTTGCCAGCGACGCTGGCACCTTTGAGACCCCGGCCATAGCGGTAGGCCAGGGGCCGGTGGCAGACGCCGAGGACAAAGCTCGATGGGAAAAGCGGCTCCGGCGGGCCCTGGGCGACGACTACGAGCTGCTCGGGTTACTCGGCACTGGAGGGTTCGGGCGGGTGTACCGGGTGCGCGATCTGCACCTGGAGCGCCAGGTAGCGCTCAAGGTGCTCCAGCCGCTGCTGACCCGGGATCCCGAGGTCGTGGAGCGGTTTCGCCGGGAGGCGCAGCTGGCAGCGGGACTGCGGCACCCAAACATCGTGAACATCTACGACATCGGCGGACGCTCCGGACTCCTCTGGTACACCATGGAGCTGATTGACGGGCCCAGCCTGGCCCAGCTGGTCGAGCGCGATGGCCCCCTTCCTCTGGATAGAACCCTCCGGCTGCTGCGGGAGGCGCTGTCCGCGCTGGCCCACGCACACGGATCGGGGCTGGTCCACCGGGACATCAAGCCGGAGAACATGCTGATAGACCGTTCCGGCAGCGTGCAGATCACTGACTTCGGCCTGGCGCTGGCGCTCAGGGGAAAGTTCGGTGGGGCCACCAGCCAGAGCGGAACTCCTCAGTTTGCCAGTCCCGAACAGCTGCTGGGCGAACGCGTGGACCAGCGCTCGGACCTCTACAGCCTGGCCGCCGTGGCCTATTACGCGCTGCTGGGGACACCGCCTTTCCCCGGGCGGACAGTGGAGCAGGTGCTGGCCAAGCAGACCACCAACCAGTTCCCCACCTCCAAGGGAAAGCGAGACGATGTGAGCGAAGCGCTGGAGCAGGTGCTCGACCGGGCGCTCAGCGCCGACGTTTCGGCACGGTACCCCTCCGCTGCTGAATTTCTCCAGGCGCTGAACCATGCAGTCGGGGTTCCGACCAAGGAACCGGTGGCGGACTGGGCCCGGGCGGCGGCGCGCTGGTTCCGTGGCTCCCCTCTTGACTAAACGCGGGCGCCATACAACTTTGTCCCCCGGTAGGCCCCCAATTGAATCTGATCGACCGCCCTTAGTGGCAATCAGAGACCCGGGGCTTGGTGCCCTGAACGGGTCTTCATTTTTTATGACGCGGGACAGGCCTGCGCTCATAAAAACATCGGTCTCCGGATTTCCGGAGCCGACGCAGTCAAACAACCAGGAGTAGGCGCAATGGCTCGCACCATCGGCACGGTGAAGTGGTTCAACGACGCGAAGGGTTTCGGTTTCATCACCCCGGAAAACGGGGACAAGGACTGCTTTGTCCACCACACCGCCATCAAGGCAGAGGGCTTCCGCAGCCTCGCCGAGGGCGACCGGGTTGAGTTCGACATCGTGCAGGGTGCAAAGGGCCCCGCCGCCGAGAACGTCACCAAGGTGAAGTAGGGGCGCACCGTGGTGCGCCCGTAAACGAACGGACCGCTCGACGTGAGCGGTCCGTTTCGTTTGTGGAGAGATCCTTCGCGGAGTTTACCCTGAGCGCAGTCGAAGGGCTCAGGATGACCCGGCGCTTCGCGCCAAGTCACTTGTGCCGATAAATCACCCGGCCGCGCGTCAAATCATAGGGCGACAAGACTACGCTCACCCGATCGCCTTCCAGTACCCGGATCTTGAACTTGCTCATCTTCCCAGCCGCGTAGGCCAGGATCTCGTGACCGTTCTCCAGCATCACCCTGTAGTTACGATCGGGCAGGACCTCGGTCACCACCCCTTCCATCTCAATGCCTTCTTCTTTGGCCATCCAGGCTCATATCTCCACAAGGGGACCCGGGCTTCAACGGCTCCTCCGGGGTGCAGCAGGCGGTGGAATCTTGCGGCTCACGCGCCGAGAAGCAACTAGGAACGTCCCGCTACCGGCCTGCCGGGGGACTTCAGCCCCTCCCCTGCGGGGAGCCTGGCTCTGACCCGGCTGATCTCGGTTTCGACCAGGTTAACCAGCTTACTGATGTCCTTGGCGTCGAAGGTCAAGCGGGCCCCGGCTGCGCGATAGATCTCGGGCAGGCCGCGTACTGCACCGAGGGCCAGGGCATCCCGGTAGCGAGCTACGGCCTGTTTCGGGTCCTTGAGGCTGTTGCGCCAGATCTGCAGCGCGCCGATCTGTGCGATGCCATACTCGATGTAATAGAACGGGTACAGGAAGATGTGCAGCTGCCGGTACCAGCGCGCCGCTCGCTCCTGCTCCAGGCCGCTCCAATCCACGCCGCGCTCGAACCGGCTCCGGATCCGCAACCATTCGGCGTCTCGCGCGCCGGCATCGGCGCCCTGCCCGCTGGTGTAGATCCAGGTCTGGAATGCATCCACCGATGCGATGTGGACCAGACTGAGCAGCATGTCTTCCAGATGTTCCAGCCAGGCGCTCTCGGCATCCTCCGGCGCGAAGTAGCCGACCGGCTGGCCCAGGTGAGGCGCGGCAAGCAGCTCCATGGACATCGACGCCAGCTCGGCCGCCTCCGACCCGGGGTGCCGCTGCCAGATCAAGGGCTGTTCGTGGGCGGCGAAGGCGTGGAACGCGTGTCCGGCCTCGTGCAGCAGGGTCATGACGTCGTCCACCAATCCGACGGCGTTCATGAAAATGAAAGGCCGCCCCCGGAAATGGAGTGTCTCGCAGTAGCCCCCCGGCGCCTTGCCCTTTCTGCTCTCGAGATCGAGCAGCCCCTCATCGATCATGGTCTGGAACTCGCGGCCGAGGGATGGGTCCACCCGGTCGAAGACGCGCTGAGCCGTGCCGACGAATTCGGTTGTGGTTGCAAACGGCCGGAGCGTCTTGGGACGGTAGGGATCGACCGCGAGATCCCAGGGTCGAAGCCGGTCGAGACCCAGCCGTTGGCGTCGGGCCTCGAGTACACGCTCGACGGCGGGAACTACGGTTCGCTCGACCGCGTCATGGAATCGCTCGCAATCAGCCGGGGTGTAGTCGAAGCGGAACTTGGCCGGAAAGATATAGTCCCGGAAGTTGTCAAAGCCGGCGTTCCGCGCGGCCCGCATCCGGAGCTGATACATCTTGTCGAAGAGCTCGCTCAGCTCATTGCGGCTTTCCTGATAGGGCCGGGTGGAGGCACGAAAGGCTCGCTCCCGGATTGCGCGGTCGGAGCTCTTGAGGAACGGCAGCAGCTGAGGAAGAGGCCGATCCACACCGTCCCACTCGGCCGTCATCGAACCGGTAATCCGCTGGTAGCGGGCGCTGTGCTCTTCCAGCTCGGCGAAAAGGGGAACGTTCTCGTCCCGAAAAATTTTGATCTGAGTGCGGAAGCGGGCCAGCGTCGTGGTGAGGCTTGGATTGGTGTAACCCGACTCTACCAGCCGCCGGGCGAGCGCCACGCTCCGCTCCTCGGCCCGCGGAAGCACCTCGGTCGAGAACCGCAGATGGTCGGCCTCCTTGTCGGGATCCCCGGTGTCGATCGTGTAGGCGATCATGGCCCGGGCAGCCGCCTCGGTAACCAGCTCCTCCAGGGTCGACCACGCACGGAGCCAGGCATCGATGTTGGAGGGCTCGAGCGGACGGGCCGCCAGATCATCGAAATAGGGGGCAACATCATCCCACGTCGCCTTGGCAAATACAGCGGGGGATGTGGGTAGAACGGATGCTGTCACGATCACTCCTGTCGGTGTATCACTTTCCGGCACCCGCAAGATACTCAAAACACCAGGAAGGCCTCGGCGGACGGAGCGATGCGTGGAGTTCGTCCCTGTCATCCGGGGCACGCTCACAACCCCGGCGGTCGCTGGCGATGAAAGCTGGTACGTTCCTGATAGCGAATCCCGATGGCAAGCAGCGATTCCTCGCCCAAGGCGCGGCCGGTGAGCTGCTCGACCCGTTCTGGATCTGCCGGGTGACGGAGGCGAGATCGCGAGCGACTCGGCGAACGAGCGGCGGGACAGCCGGCTCACAAAGCGCCCTCGCTGCGTCCCTGCCGGTGATACAGGTACGCCAGCAGCAGGAAGACCAATCCCAGGATGAAGACGGAGCCCACCCGGTAGAGGGCGTCGAGCAAAGACAGGTCGTATGCCAGGACCTTGATCACAGCGAGTCCGGCCACCGCCAGACCGGCTATGCGAGCCGGCTTCAGCGAGCGGCGGAAGCCGACGCTGATCAGGGCGGCAGCGAATATCAGCCACCAGGCGCTGATGGCCAGTCCCGCGGCAAGGCTCGCCACCTGCGAGGATACGGGCTTCATGTCGAAGTAGCGTCTGATCTCCCCGGTGGCGCCGAACAGCACCATGGCGCCGCCCAGAGTCCACAGCGCGCCTCGTACCATGGGGGCAGTGCCCGAGGTTACCACCGACCTCCAAACTCCGGCGGCGAGTGCCAGCGTCACGGCCGCCGTCCCCCATAGTGCCAGCGCCCACGAGCCAATGAAGGCGGGATCGGCGGGGGAGCGCCGGAGCAACGCGCCGGTGAACTGTTGGTCCAGGGCAGCCCAGAGCGTCGCGAGCGCGTACCAGCGGCCGTCATCGCGGACGAGCCGGTGGTCGAGCCCGGCCCAGAGCAGCGTGAGCGCGAGCAGAGCCCACACCCTTTCGACTCCATCCCAGTGCTACCACACCACCATTCCGAGCGCCGCCGCGCCCACCACAGCGAACACCGGCCGCGTCCGGTGATAGCCTGCGATCAGGTAAGGGATCGCAATGATGAGGGCAACCAGGCCCGCCCTCTGGTCGAACCATACCGGTGCGAGATGGCGAACCGCCCAGCCCAGCAGGAATGGGGTGAGGAAGAAGTAGAACGCCTCGCCCATCGACCAGCCTGGAACCCCTGGCGCGGGCGACAGGTGCAGCGGGAGGATCTGGGTTGCCCGCAGCGCGTACCACCAGACCGGGGCGGCCAGCAGGATTCCTCCGGCGAGGATGGCCCACCGCTGAGGAAGATGGCTGCTTGCGGCAACCAGGAACGCCCAGCCTCCGCCAAAGGAAAGGAACCTGGTCTCCCACCAGCGCTCCCGCAGTCCGACATGAATCCCGATCGTCCCACCGACGACCCCGTAGAGCAGCAGACCCCATGGTGGACCGCGGTCGGCGGCCCCAGTGTAGGCCACCCCGAAATAGCTCAGCGCGACGACGAACATGGTGAGCCGCCAGCGCCGCCGTGCCGCCACCAGGCCCAGGCCGGCCGCCATCGACGCGAGATAGAGGAGGAGCAATTCGGGATTGCCCTGATCACGGCCCAGCAGGATGGGCGCGAAGAAGGCGCCCAGCGCGGCGGTGGTTCCCAGCGCTTCGACATTGATGGCGTACGCGATCATGGCGAGCGCCACGGAGACCAGCGCGAGACCAAGCAGGCCGGTCGTCGGAGGCAGGACGCCGTACAGTCTCGCCGCCGCCCAGACGCTGAGGTAGATGATCGCGGCCCCGCAGCCGACCAGTGCCGCACCGTAGGTCCGGTAGCGTGACTGGAGCCGCCAGCCTATCGCACCCACCGCGATGCCGCTCAGGGCACCTCCGATGCAGCGCATCATCGGCGAGATCCACCCGCGATCGAACGAGAGCCGGAGCAGGTAGCCCGCCGCCAAAATCAGCGCGGTCACGCCTACAGCCAGGAGCACCCGCTGGCCGATCCACTGCTCGGAATTCAGCAGGGCTGCGGGGCGGCGGGGCGGCGGGGCGGCGGGGCAGTCGCCGGTAATCGAGCAGTAGGCGG
>JALYPB010000091.1 GCA_030856585.1 Gemmatimonadota bacterium
CGCTGTAGCGGATACGCTGATAGGAGTACGAGGTAAAGAGCCGGGTGTAGCGTGAGCCGAGAAAGGGGAAGCCGATCTGCACGGATCCCCCTGTCTGCTTCCGGCGTCCGAGGTCTCCGACTGTAAACCGGGCCCGGGAGTCGAAGAGAGAAACGGTGCCGGAGATCCGGCTCTCGCGAATGGCGGGGTCGGTATAGCTCAAGGTGAAGTCGTTGATGTTCTGACCGAACTGCCATTGCAGCTTACCCCGCTTGCCCCGTCCGAAGAGGTTGGGCTCTTCCAGACCAAGGAAGCCGCCCACGCCGGTACCCTGCCCCAGCGACGCCCCGAAGTTGATGTTGCCGGTGCGGCGCTCCTCAACCCGGAAGATGATGTCCACATCCACACCGTTGGCCGCCGGCTTCACGTCGGGAGACGGTAAAGGCTGCTGGAAGAACCCCAGGTTGGAGACGTTCTGGTAAGACCGAATCAGCCGCTCGCGGCTGAAGAGATCGCCCGGCAGCATGACGATCGCCTCGCGGATCACCCGCTCGTGGGTCACGTCGTTGCCGACGATCTCCACCTTGTTGATGGTCGCCGGCGAGCCTTCTCGGATGTTCCAGTGCAGGTCCACCAACGGGTTGCCCACCGCGCCCGTGCGCCGGACCTCCTCGGGCGAAACCTGGGCGTAGATGTAGCCGTTGTTGGCGTAGAGGTTCTGGACCTTTTCCGTTGCCTCGGTCCATTCCGATCGGCTGAAGGCGCGCGGCTTCCCGGCCGGCGCGCCAGTGGATCCAATCGGGCCGAACGGATACAACGCCACCAGCTCCTCGGTGGAAAAACGCCGGTTCCCCTGAATGTCGAACGTCCCGACCCGGTAGATTGGGCCTTCGTCGACCGTCAGCCGCAGAACCGCCTTGCCGCCGGCGGAGTCCGATACCAGGGAATCGTGGGTGACCTGGAAATCCACATAGCCCCGGTCGGCGTACCAGCTGGGCAGCCGCTCGCGTACGTCCTCCTCCACCTTACGCTCGTCGTACTCCCCTTTCTGGAACCACCAGAAGCCCTCGGGGCGAGTGGACATGTGCTTGACTACGGCCTTGTCGGAGAAGCGCTTGTTGCTGTCGACCACGACCTGGCTGATGGCTACCCGCTCACCCTCGTCGATATCGAAGACTACCCGGATCTTGCCCGACTGCTGGGGCAGCTGGAGCACTTTTACTCTCGAGGCGTAGTAGCCCTTGTCCTTGTACAACGAGTCGATGCCTGCTTGCGCCTGCTCCACCGCGTTCCGGTCGAGCGGACGCCCCTCGGTCAATCGCACCCTGCTCTTGACGTCGCCCTCAGACAGCCGGCTCACCCCCCGGACGGCCCACTTCTCCAGGACCGGGCGCTCCTTGACCTTGATGACCAGGATGAGACGCCCGCCGATGCTCTGCTGCTCCACCAGCACATCGTCGAACTGGGCGGTGCGGAACAGCGAAGTGATGGCGCGCTGGATATCCCGGTAATTGATTGGCTGGTGGGCGATGATGCCGGAGCTGCCGATGATCTGGGAGGGGGTGAGGCGCTGGTTCCCTGCCACTCTGATGCTGTCGACCTTGGGCGCCGCAGGCTCCTGAGCCCGAAGCGCCGCCGGCGCTCCCACGAGGAGAAAGCCGGCGGTAAGGATCGGGAGTAGACGACGCATCGGTAAGAGGCCGAGGGTGGGGGCGCCGGATCCGCGAAGGATCCGGCGCGGGCTTAGGCCTGGGTGCCGGTCAGCACGCGGAATGCCAGCCGCTCGCCGTCGGGCGCGACATCGACCTCGATCTCGTCTCCCCGGCCGAAGTCGCCCATGAGGATCTTTTCGCTGAGCGGGTCTTCGATATAACGCTGGATCGAGCGCTTCAGCGGACGCGCCCCGTAGTTCTGGTCGTAACCGTGCTCGACCAGGAACTCCACGGCCGCCGGCGTCAACTTGACCTCGTCGCCCAGTCGGCGCTGAACCTCCTTCAGCAGGATCGTGACGATCCGGGAGATGTGTTCCTTATCCAGCGGATGGAACACGATCACGTCGTCCAGTCGATTCAGGAACTCGGGATTGAAGACCTTGTTCATCTCCTCCTTCACCGTGTCCTGCATCTTCTCGAAGGTCCTCCGCGAATCGCCGCCGTGGAACCCGAGCGTCTTGCCCTGCATGATGTCGCGAGCCCCGACGTTGGATGTCATGATGACGACCGTGTTCTTAAAGTCGATCATGCGGCCGTAGTTGTCGGTCAGGTGGCCTTCATCCAGCACCTGCAGCAGGATGTTGAACACATCGGGATGGGCCTTCTCGATTTCGTCCAGCAGCACTATCGAGTAGGGCTTCCGCCGCACCGCTTTGGTCAGGGTGCCAGAATCCTCGTACCCGACGTAGCCCGGGGGCGCCCCGATCAGGCGTGATACCGAGGACTTCTCCATGTACTCCGACATGTCGACCCGGATCAGGGCCGACGCGTCGGCGAAGAGGAACTTGGCCAGCGACCGGGCCAGCTCGGTCTTGCCCACGCCGGTGGGACCCGAGAAGATGAACGACCCGATCGGGCGGTTCGGATCCTTGAGTCCGGCGCGCGAGCGCCGGATGGCCCGGGACACGGCCTTGATGGCCTCGTCCTGACCCACAACTGACTCGTGGATCTCTTCCTCCATCCGCATCAGCCGGGCGGTCTCGGCCTCCTGAAGCCGGGTAACCGGGATACCGGTCCAGCGGGACACGATGAAGGCGATGGCCTCCTCATCAATGACCGGACGGCGGGTCTGCCGCTCCTTCTCCCACTCCTCCTGCTTGAGCCGGATCTGGTTCTGCAGATCCCGCTCCTGGTCTCTGAGCGAGGCCGCGCGCTCGAAGTTCTGGTCCCGGACCGCGTCTTCCTTCTGGACGTTCACTTTCTCCAGAGCAGTCTTCAGCTCCGCCACCTCGGCCGGCGGAACCTGGGAGGCCAGCCGGGCACGGGCGCCAGCCTCATCGATCACGTCGATGGCCTTATCCGGCAGGAACCGATCGGTGATGTAGCGCTCTGAGAGCTCCGCGGCCGCGCTGAGGGTGGCGTCGGGGATGCTGATCCGGTGGTGGTCTTCGTATTTCTTCCGCAGACCCTTCAGGATCTCCACCGTTTCCGGGACCGAAGGCGGCTCCACAACGACGGTCTGGAACCGGCGCTCGAGCGCTCCATCCTTCTCGATGTACTTGCGGTACTCGTTCAGGGTCGAGGCGCCCACGCACTGCAGCTCGCCGCGAGCCAGCGCGGGCTTCAGCATGTTGGAGGCGTCGATGGCACCTTCGGCGGCGCCGGCGCCCACCAGCGTGTGCAGCTCATCGATGAAGAGGATGATCTGCTTGTTCTGGGCGATCTCGTTCATGACCGCCTTGAGCCGCTCTTCGAACTGGCCGCGATACTTGGTGCCGGCGATCACTGCCGCCATGTCCAGCGAAAGCACCCGATGGTCCCGCAGCACGTCGGGACAGAGTCCGTTGGCAATCAACAGTGCCAGACCCTCGACGATGGCCGTCTTGCCGACCCCGGGCTCGCCGATAAGTACCGGGTTGTTCTTCTTCCGGCGGGCCAGGATCTCCATGACACGCTCGATCTCCTTGGCCCGGCCGATCGTCGGATCGAGCTGGCCCTCCGCCGCGAGCTGCGTCAGATCGCGGCAGAAATGGTCGAGTGCGGGAGTCTTGGACTTCTTCTCCGACTTGGGCGCCGAGCTGGGCTGGGCGCCGCCACCGCCGGCCGTGGTCTGGGGCATGTCACTGCCCAGCAGGCGCAGGGTTTCTGCCCGCGACTGCTCCAGATTGACACCGGCGTCGGTGAGGACCTGGGCCGCGATGCCTTTCTCTTCCCGAAGCAGCCCGAGCAGCAAGTGCTCGGTGCCGACGTAGGAGTGGTTCAGCTCCCGCGCCTCGGTCATGGCCAGCTCGAGCACCTTCTTGGCTCGCGAGGTGTAGGGAAGATCGGGACCGGCCGCCGCGGCCGCTTTCCCCTTCTTCACTGTCTCCTCGATTTTCTGCTGGATGTCTTCGAGATCGACGTTCAGGTTGGTGAGAACTGCTGCCGCCACCCCTTCGCCCTCGCGAATCAGGCCGAGGAGGATGTGCTCCGTCCCCACGTATTCGTGATGCAGACGCGCCGCCTCTTCGCGGGCCATCTGCAGGACTTTACGGACACGATCGGTGAAATTGTAGCCGTTCATTGCGGTATCCTACGTAGCTCCGAAGCCCTTAGCCGCGGCTCATCCACGGCGTCCCACCTCGGATTCCAAGACTTTGCGCACGAACTGTGCCCGCCGTACCGGCAGATCGGGATCGCCTGGTGCCACCCCTTCGGCCGCCGCCAGGTGGGCCGGCTGGGTGTACACCAACAGCTTGTTCAACGTGTACATGCCAACATCGGGGATGAGATTCACACCTACACCGAGTCGCACGCCGCTCAACAGGTTCATGGCCTCCTCGAAGGACAGCGCCCGGGCATATCGAAGCAACCCATACGCGCGCCAAACCTTGTCTTCGATGATTGCGGGTGCGTCGCGCAACAGCACCTGCCGGGCCTGCTCCTCGTAGTCCATGACCTGCCGGACCATTTTGCCGAGATGATCGAGCAGCTCATACTCGGAGCTGCCGAGAGTCGTCTGGTTGGACAGCTGGAAGAAGTTGCCGACGACCTCGCTCCCTTCGCCATACAGGCCTCGGAAGGTCAGCCCCACCTGCGCCAGCCCCTGCAGCACCTTGGAGATTTCCTTGGTGAGCACCAGGCCGGGAAGATGAATCAAAACTGAAGCCCGAAGCCCGGTACCGACGTTGGTCGGACAGGACGTAAGGTAACCAAATTCAGAGTGGAATGCGAATGCAAGTCGTTGTCCCAATTCGGTGTCCAGCCGGTCCACCTCGGCGTACGCAGCGTCCAGGGCGAACCCCGAATGGAGCCCCTGAAGGCGGAGATGATCCTCCTCGTTCAGCATCACCCCGAGGCGATCCTGGACCAGCACTGAGGCCCCCGAGCGTACCCGTCCATCGGCGTCCAGCCCGGCGAGCTCCTTGCTGACCAGGTGCCGCTCGTGCAGGAGCTGACGGTCGCTCCGATCCAGCCGGTCGAGCCGGAACTTGATGGCTCGCCGGAGGAGAACGGTGTCACGTGCGGCGGCCTCCACGGTCAGCAGGATGTCCTCCCGCTCGGACTCGGAGTTCCGCCCCTGGTAGACTCGTCCGGCCAGGTTCCGCGCCAGTCGGATCCGGGTGGACAAAATCAGATGGCTGGAAGGGCCACTGGCGTCGAGCCAGCCAACCCCGCCATCGGTGAGCAGGCTGAGGTCGATCATTCCATGACCCGCAGGCGATCGCGGATCTCGGCCGCCAGCTCGAAGTTCTCGGTCTCCACGGCCAGGCGGAGCTGCTCCCGCAGCTCGATGGCCGGATTGGGCTCATTCGGCGCGCTGCTTCCGCCGGCCTCGGTATAGCGCTCGCCCATGTGGTGCGTCGAGCCGTGCAGCCGGCGCAGCAGGTCGCGCAGGGGCACCTCGAAGGAGCGATAGCACTCGGAACATCCCAGCCGGCCACTCTCGCGAAAGTCCTGGAGCGATCCGCCGCAGCGGGCACAGGTGTCCCCCGTACGAGGTGCCGGTGTCTCCGGCAGCTCCTCCCCCATGGCTGCGAGAAAGGTGCCCAGCGGGGTTTTCGGCGCGGCGCCGGGGCTCTCGACCCCTTTCTCCGCCGCACACCGCTCGCACAGATGCAGCGTGGTCACCTGCTCGTTGACGATCTGAGTGAGGTGAATGACCGCCTCACGCTCACGGCACTGCTCGCAGGGCATCAGGGCATGGACTCCACGCCGGCGAGGGGCACCAGGCGTCCGCCCTCGAGCGACAGCACCCGGTCGGCTCGTGCCGCCAGGGATCGGTTATGGGTGACTACGATGAGCGCGGTCTCGAACTCACGGGATAAATGCGCAAACAGCCCGTGCAGTCGCTCGCTGTTGGCATTGTCGAGGTTGCCCGAGGGCTCGTCAGCCAGCACCACGAGCGGATCGGCAATGAGGGCGCGTGCCACCGCCGCGCGCTGCTGCTCGCCGCCCGAGAGCTGGGAAGGCCGGTGCGACATCCGTCCGGCCAGGCCCACCTCGGCCAGCAGCTCTTCGGCCCTGGAGCGGGCCTTGGCATCGTCCTCCCCCGCGATGAGCAGCGGCATCATCACGTTCTCCAGCGCGGTGAACTCTCGCAGCAGGTGATGGAATTGGAAGACAAACCCCAGCTTTCGATTCCGAATGGCGGCCAGGCTTTCAGCGGTCTCGTCCGCATACGATTGGCCACCCAGTCGTACCGTGCCGCCGGACGGGCTGTCGAGGGCGCCCAGAAGGTGCAGCAGCGTGCTCTTCCCCGAGCCGCTGGCCCCGACGATGGCGACGAACTCGCCCCGGCTCACCATCAGATCGACGCCCGACAGCACCTCGATGGGGTTGCCGTCGCCGCCGCGATACACCTTGCGCAGTTCCTGGGCCTCGAGAATGGCCGTCATTCGTGTCGGATGGCCTCCACCGGTGTAAGGGCGGCGGCGGCGCGCGAAGGGTAGACCGTGGCGGCCACGGCGATCGCAAGGCTGGTCAACACGACCACCGCCACATCCTGCCACTGAATGTGGACGGGCAGGTGGTCGATGAAGTATACGGCCGGGTTGATTCGAACCCAGCCGGAGCTGTCCACGACATAGGAGACCGTGAGGCCGAGCACCAGCCCCAGCAGAGTCCCCACCACACCGATCACCGCACCCTGGATCAGGAACACCCGGGCGATGGCCGGCGAGGTAAGTCCCATGGCCTGCAGGATGCCGATCTCCCTGGTCTTGTCGGTCACTACCATGGTGAGCGTCCCGACGATGTTGAAGGCAGCCACGACCATGATGAAAAAGATAACCAGCCCCATGGCGAGCTTCTCCAGCTGCAGCGCGCTGAACAAACTCGAGTTCTGGGTCTGCCAATCCAGCGCCCGGTAGGGGTAGCCCAGCCGCTTCTCCAGGGCCGCGCCGATCTCCGGAGCCCGGTCGGGATCGTCCACTCGCACCGCGATGCCGGAGACCGCCTCGCCCAGGCCGGTAAACCGTTGAGCCATCTCTCGTGACATGACCACAAACTGGTTGTCATACTGAAACATGCCGGTGTCGAAGAGCCCGGTGACCTCGAACTTCCAGAATCGGGGGACGGCCACGCCCAGGGCCGGATTGATCTTGGCCTGGGTGACCGGGACCAGCGTGACGATATCGCCGGGGTAGACCGAGAGCCGGGAGGCCAGACGGGTGCCGAGCAGCACACCTCCGTCTACTCCGGGCTTGTTTGTCTTGAACGACAGGTCGCCTTTGGTAACGGCCTGGGGCAGCGATGTGACCGACTTGGTTCCAGTATCGGGATCGAACCCGACCAGGTTGACTCCCTCGCCGTAGTCCTGGCCCGCGGTGATCCCCGCCTGGCTTATGACCTCGGGACTGGCCGCCACTACCCCCGGCTGCTTCCGGATCTCCTTAATGACACCCTGCCAGTCGTCCAGCCGAAGTCCGGAGCCAAAGGTGAGGATGCGGAGATGGGGGTTGGCCACCAGGATCCGCTCCCGCAGGTCGTCGCGTAAACCGTTCATGACGCCGAGCACGACGATCAGCGCCGTTACTCCAACGGCAACGCCACCAGTGGAGATCACGGTGTTGAGGGAAGCGGTACGGGCCGACCGGCGGCTTCGGAGATAGCGCCGCGCGAGCCGCCACTCCAGGCGCGCACCAGCACGAAGTTTGTGGCGCGCGGCCGCAGAGGGCCACCGCAGCCACGAGGGTAATCCTATCAAGAGTCCTCCGCACGCATGGCCGGAAAGATGATGACATCGCGAATCGATGGCTTGTCGGCAATGAGCATCATCAACCGATCGATACCCAGGCCCAATCCTCCCGCGGGCGGCATCCCGTACTCGAGGGCCCGGATGTAGTCGGCATCGTAGCTATGGGCCTCGTGGTTGCCGGCGGCACGCTGCTGCACCTGGTCCTCGAACCGGCGGCGCTGATCGTCGGGATCGTTGAGCTCGCTGAAAGCATTCACCAGCTCCCGTCCGCCCACGAACAGCTCGAACCGCTCGGTGAGCGACGGATCTTCGCGATGCTCCTTGGCCAGCGGCGAGAGCGCCTTGGGGTAGTCCACCACGAAGGTCGGCTGCACCAGATGCGGCTCGAGGAACACCTTGAATACCTCGTCCTGGAGCCGGCCGCCGGACAAGCCGGCGACCGCCTCGGGGTCGGCGTTGGCCTTGAGGAGAGCGGCGCGCATCTGCTCTTCGGTCGCGGTGCGCAGGTCGAGGCCGGTCCGAGCCCGAACCCCTTCGATGAATGGCACCCGCTGAAAGGGGGGCGTAAAGTCCAGGCTGATCCCGGAGCGCTCCAGAACGGTGGTCCCCAGGCAATGCTGCACCACCCCGGACATCAGGTCTTCGGTCAGGCTCATCATGTCGTTGTAGTCGGCGTAGGCCTGGTAAAGCTCGAGCATGGTGAATTCCGGATTGTGGGTCCGGTCCATGCCCTCATTCCTGAAGTCGTGCCCGATCTCGTAGACCCGCTCGATTCCTCCGACCAGCAGCCGCTTGAGATACAGCTCGTCCGCGATGCGGAGGTAGAGCGGCATATCCAGCGCATTGTGGTGAGTGACGAAGGGCTGAGCCGCGGCGCCGCCATAGAGCGGCTGCAGGATCGGGGTCTCGACTTCGAGGAACCCGCGGTCATCCAGGAACCGCCGGATGAAGGCGGTGGCCCGGGCCCGAAGCACGAACACCTGTCGCACGTCCGGGTGGACCGCGAGGTCAGCGTAGCGCTGGCGGTAGCGGAGCTCAGGATCGGTGAGGCCGCCGAACGTGACGGTACCTTCCGGCCCGGTCTGGGTCTTACCCCGTGGGAGCGGGCGCAACGACTTGGCCAGCAGGGTGATGTCGGTGGCCCGAATGGTGACTTCACCGGCCTTGGTCCGGAACAGGCGGCCGGTGATGCCCACGTGATCGTCGAGGTCCAGGAGATCGACCAGGTCATATCTG
>JALYPB010000093.1 GCA_030856585.1 Gemmatimonadota bacterium
GCTGCCCCCTTCGCTTCCGCGCAGATGGCAGCTGGGCCTGCTTCTTCGGTGGTATTCAGTCCCCGTCCCTATAGGGCGCTCCAGCCCGCCTTGACGTCTGTCACCCCGGATACCGTGCGGACCGGCATCCGCCCGACCTACTGGAAAGAGGGCGCCATCGTGGGAGGCGTGGCGGGAGGGGTGAGCATTGGCTTCCTCGGCTACGTAGCTTGCGGTCTCTCGGAGCAGCCTGGCCGCAACTGCCTGGGCATGACGCTACTGGGCGGCCTCTTTGGAGCCGCGCTGGGCGCCCTACCCGGCGCCCTCATTGGAGGGGCCTTCCCCAAGGGGGCGCGCGGGACAGAGCGAGATGCTACCGAGTAGGGTTCGCCTGACAGCAAGTTCGCTGTCCCCGGCAATTGTGGCCCCTGGCGGGTGTATCTAAGGCAGCATCCTATCCTCCCATAAACCGCACCATAAAAATGGCTTCCTTCAGGGCGACGCCAGCATGCGTAATTGAGACGGATTGTTATCTGCTGCGATTGGGGCGTTATCTTCGAGCGATCAGCAATCTATTCGTCAAGCGGAGCCCACCATGCCTCGCGGGATTCCACGACGCAGCTTTCTCGAGAGCAGCTTTGCGGCCGCCGCCTTTACTGCGTTACCGCGGCTCCGCTGGCCTCGGGCCCGAACTCCGAACATCCTTTTCATCCTGGCCGACGACCTCGGCTACGGCGATCTGAGCTGCTACCGGCGGCCGGACTATCGCACACCGCATCTCGGCATCTATCAGCCTCGCGCGCTGACATCCTTGCGTGAGGAGTTCGGACAGTGGAACGACCAGATGTTGCCGAGGCCTTCCTGATATTCCCGCGGTCCCGACTCCTGGCAGCAGCCCTGATGCTGCTCCCGGCCCTGGCGGCCAGCCAGACCCTTCCTCCACCAGCCCACCGCCAGCTGGCGCGCGCGATTCTCGAAGAGCTGGTCGAGATCAACACCGTCCGCGACTCGGGCGCCACCCGGGCGGCAAACGCAGTGGCCAAACGCCTCCTGGCCGGCGGGTTTCCTTCGGCAGACCTGCACCTCGCAGGACCCAAGCCGCACAAGCAGAACCTGGTGTTCCGGCTCCGTGGCCGGGGAAAGGCCCAGCCGATCCTCTTCCTGGCCCACCTCGACGTGGTAGAGGCTCGGCGGGAGGACTGGTCGCTGGATCCCTTTACCCTGACCGAGCGCGACGGGTACTTCTACGGCCGGGGCACGATGGACATCAAGGATGAAGCGGCCGATCTGGTGGCCAATCTGCTCCGCCTCAAGGCTGAGGGGTATGTCCCCCAGCGCGACATCATCGTCGCGCTCACCGACGACGAGGAAGGCGGCGACGACAACGGGGTGAGCTGGCTGCTTCAGCACCGGCCCGAGCTGATCCGAGCCGCCTACGTCATCAACACCGACGCGGGCGGCGGGCAGATGGAGAACGGCCGGCGGCTCCGCAACCCGGTGCAGACCAGCGAGAAGATCTACGCCACCTATCTGTTCGAGGTGACCGGACCCGGCGGGCACAGCTCCCTGCCCCCACGGGACAACGCCATCTACACCCTGGCCAAGGGTCTGGACCGGCTATCCCGATTCGACTTTCCGGTGCGCCTCAATCCCACTACCCGGGCTTTCTT
Source organism: Gemmatimonadota bacterium (assembly GCA_030856585.1). Lineage (GTDB taxonomy): Bacteria > Gemmatimonadota > Gemmatimonadetes > Gemmatimonadales > GWC2-71-9 > CAVVWJ01. The sequence goes on from JALYPB010000093.1 coordinate 1,650, forward strand.
CCGGCAGCTCGCCTTGCAGGAGAAGGGGCAGGTGGCCGAGGATCTCCGGGCGGCCGGTGGCGCAGTCCCGGATTCCGGGGCCGCCGCTCGACTCGCCTCCGTGCCGCTGTACAACTCCTCCATGCGTACCACCTGCGTGGCTACCATGCTCCAGGCCGGTCACGCTGAGAATGCCCTGCCCCAGCGGGCGCAGGCCACCGTGCAGTGCCGCCTTCTCCCCGGCGATTCACCGGAAGAGACGCGGAAGACTCTCGCCCGGGTGGTCTCCGATACCCTCATTCGGGTGACGCTTCCCAATCAGCCGGACATCGCCCCGGCTTCGCCGGTCTCGCCGGAAGTAATGAACGCCGTGGAGAAGGTGACCGCCACGATGTGGCCCGGCGTCGTCGTCCTGCCGGTGATGGACCCCTGGTCCAGCGACGGGGCCCTGTTTCGCAAGGCCGGGGTGCCGGTGTACGGTATCTCAGGAATCTTCTTCGACATCAAGGATGTGCGCTCCCACGGCAAGGACGAGCGGATCGGGGTACAATCGTTCTATGAAGGCGTGGAGTTCATGTACCGGCTGATGAAGGAGCTTAGCTCGTGACGGCTGTCACCACGGCCCATCTGCTTCTGATCTACACTCGCGGTGAGCTATAAGGGAGGAAGGATGGAATTCAGGGAGAGCCTTGTCCGGGCCGGCCTCTGCGGGGTGCTATTTGCTCTGCCGGCCTGCGGAGACGAAAGGAAGCCCTCGGGTGAGCAGTCGACTGGTACCGTCGGCGATTCGGCTCCCCGGCTGGAATCGGCCGAACAGCTCCGGGCCCGGGCTCGTATCGTCGGACCGCCCGGATCGGGTATCAAGGGCGAAGTGACATTCATCGAGCTCAAGGGAAACTTCCCGGCGCCGGGAGTGGATATCGAGGCCACAATTAGCGGCCCTCCCGGTGAGCTGAAGCCCGGGAACCACGGGCTCCACATCCATGCGACTGCCAAGGGCGGCTGCGTTCCCCCGTACACGTCGGCTGAGGGCCATTTCGATCCCGGGCCGGCCGGTAACACGGACCCGGACGTCAATCATCCATTCCACATGGGTGACATCCCCAACCTGGTCGTTGACCGGCTCGGGGTAGGGGCAATGGAGGCGAGGACCAGCCGGATCACGCTGTCTCCCGGACCGCTCAGCGTTTTCGACCAGGACGGGAGTGTGGTGATCGTTCACGCCGATCCCGATCGTGGCATTCCCGGCCCGGTCAAATCGGGTGTCTCTGGCGGGCCACGAATCGCCTGCGGGGTGATCCAGCTCATCGAGGAGTCTCGGTGATTGCGGTCACGGTTTCATTATTTCACCCATGGCACTATGCACCCTCCTGTTCACCGACCGTCGGCCGTCCTTCAGCAATGAGACGGCGACGAACTCTATAGGGAGCCACACCATGGGTTTACTCTCAAAGCCGATCTAGACCCTGGACGACCTCTTCGTCCATACCCTGCAGGACATTTACTACGCTGAGCAGCAGATCACGAAGGCCTTGCCCAAAATGATCGCAAAGGTGACCGACCCGCAGCTCAAGCAGGCGTTCCAGACCCACCTCGCCGAGACCAGGAATCACGTATCCCGGGTAGAGCAGGTGTTCCAGATGCACGGCGAGTCGCCGAAAGCAGTCACCTGCCCTGCCATCGACGGAATCATCTCCGAGGCCAATGAGATCATGGGCGACGCGAGCGATCCCGAGGTGCTCGATGCGGCTGCCCTCGCCTCAGCGCAGGCGGTGGAGCATTATGAGATCACCCGCTACGGCACGCTGGCAGCATGGGCCCGGCAACTGGGCCGCAACGACTGCGCCAGCGTCCTGGAGCAAAACCTGAACGAAGAGAAAGCGGCCGACCAGAAGCTGACCGCCATCGCCGAAGCCCGCGTCAACCGGGTTGCGGTCTGAGTAGACTGATCTATCCCGAGTGATGCAGCTGAATAGCGCCGGCACCCGCCGGCGCTATTTTTTCTGCATGAACCCCATCCATCCCCTTGCTGCCGCTCTGGGTATTGCCGCAGCGGTAGCGGCCTGTTCTTCCCCGGTGTCCAGGCCCAGTCCGGCGCCGACAGAGCTCGCCCGGGCGGAGTCGCTCTACGCCGACCTTCGAAGCATGCGGGACCGGATCGACGTCACCCTCGAGGCGGGCCATACCGGCGGCGCCGAGGCCGCACCATTCGCCGCGCTCGTCACCAGCCACAATGCCATCCGCAGCGATCTGGCCAGGAGCCTCGCCACCGTCGACTCGGCCGCCCTGCGCCCGGATGATGCCCGCGCACTCGGCACCATGCGCCGCACCCTGGCGCGAGACCTGGGACCGGTGGCTGGACCGATCGCTTCACCAGAGAGAGCCGCGGAGACCGCGCCGGCCTGCGACTACGACGCCCGCTCGGTGGCGGCTGCGCCCAGGGGACTCGATTCGCTGCGGAAGCGGATCTACGCCTGCTACGGCTGGGCCCAGTCTCATCTGGTGGCTGAAAGCGACACGACCGACCGGCTGTCCATCCTCGGGGCACTCAGCCGGACCGGGAGTCCCGAGCAGCGACGGAAGCTGTTTCTCAGTCTCCAGCCGGTATGGTACAGCGTAAATCACGACAACCAGCCGGGGAGCCCCTATCGGCTGCTGATCGCGCGCGAGGTCAAGGAGAGGGGTAACGCCGAGCCTTCTGCGGCGGAGCAGGCGCGGGCCTCGGGAGTGCCACCCGACTCGCTCGAGCGCTGGCTGCTCCGAATTCTGGAGACATGGAGGGAGGTCAATGCCGATTCGGTGATCGAGCCGTGGGACTGGTTCTACCGCACCGGCCTGACCAGCCGCACGCTGAGCCCGCGGATCTCGCTGGAGCGGCTGAGCACGCTCAACCGGGAAGTCTACCGGTCGATCGGCGCCGATCCCGGGGCGCTCGATGTGCAGTACGACCTGGCGCCGCGCGAGGGCAAGACTCCGGTGGCCTACTGCACCTTCGGAGGCCGGCCGCGATTCATCAATGGAGGCTGGCGCAGGGGCCAGCCCTGGGTCTTCGCCACCTACCGCGCCGGTGGCCTGGACAACCTCAACGAGCTGCTGCACGAGACCGGCCACGCGGTGCACATTTCCGCCATTCGGAGCCGGCCGGCATTCAACGACTGGCCCGACAGCGACCCGTTCACCGAAGCGGTCGCCGATTTCGTGGCGCTCGACGTGTACGAGCCTGCATGGCAGCACCACTGGCTGGGAGACTCAGTCCCCCTGGCCGACGGCCTCAGGAGCCGATACGGCGGCATCGTGCTCGATGTGGCCTGGGCTCTCTTCGAGATGCGGATGCAGCGGGATCCCGGCGCGGATCCGAACCAGGAGTGGACCAGACTCACACGCGACTACCTCCGGATCCGGCCGCATCCGGAGCTCTCCTGGTGGGCCATGCGCGGTCAGCTGGTGGATGCACCCGGCTACATGATGAACTACGCCGCCGGCTCCATTCTCATCGCGGCTATCCGGGCCCGGACTCACGCGGTCCACGGCCAGTTCATGGCGGGGGATTCCACCTGGTACTCGTGGGTGGCGCCCCGCCTCTATCGATTTGGGCTGGAGCGGCCTACGCGGCAGGTGATCGAGGATTTTCTGGGAGGCCCAGTCTCACCCGCCGCGTTGCTGGCCGACCTGCGACGCATCAATCCTTGAAGTCGATCTTGTAGATCTGACCGTTGCCGCAACCCCAGCCAGCCGGCCTTCCAGCTCGAGAAACCCACCGCCCAGCAGTTGGTGAGCCTCCGTCGCTCGACCGCGCCACGTTCAACTGAGGCTCGGTGCTCGCGATTATGTCGCCGCCGCCGAGTATTCCGTGGAAACGGTCACGGAAATCGAGGCTTACTACCCCGGAGACCGGCGTTCCCTGAGGCTGGATCGGCACGTCGCTGGAGGCCCACGAGTCGCCGCCATCGGTAGTGGAGAGCACCCGGGCTCTGGGGGCGCCACCGGTCCCAATCCAGGCGCTCCGTCCGGCCAGGGTTTTGATGCAGGTGCCGCTGGCCGCAAACCCCGCCTCGCCCGGCTGGGCCGCGGGTAGATTGTCGGCGATGTTCTCCCAGGTCTCTCCGCCGTCTCTGGTCCTGAGCACCGGGAACTGGGCGTCGTACGAGTCGCCGAAGGTCATCCCCCCAGCACTGCGAGGCGACGAGGGCAAAGCATCGGCTCCACTCCGGGAAGAAGGCGGACCTAGTTCGGCAGGACTTCAACCTCATCCGGCGTGACCACGATCTCGCCGTGTGCGGGGATGGAGACCGTCACCCGGTCCTGCAGCGGGCCCGTCGGCGGGCGGCGAATTCGGGAGACCTCGACAATGGTCCCCGTCTTCCCGGCCACCCGGGCGACGCCGGACTGCCGAATTCTGGCCTGACGGCCTGGCACGCACTCATCGATGTGCGCCATGCGCACCTCCAGGAGAAAAGTGAATGAGCCAGCAGTCTTACGTAGCGGGCAGCGACCGAACCATGATGCGATCGGTCTGCGCATCGGTGCCGAGCACGAACACCTGAGACCCCACGTCCGCAAAGCCGCACTTACGATAAAACGCCTTCGCCCGCTCATTGCGCTCCCAGACGCCGAGCCAGAGCGTACTAAACTCGCGTACCCTGGCCTCCAGCTCCACGCTTGCCATAAGCGCACGGGCAATACCCCGGCCATGCCACGGCGACGCGACGTAGAAACGCCACACCTCGAGTGGCGTATCTCCCATGACGCAGTCCGGAGCCGCACTCACCCGCAACTGCGCATAACCCGTCAGCTGTGCGTCTACCTCGGCCAGCAATGTCGTCATCTCCGGGCTAGCGAGCTCAGCCTCCTGCTGAGATAGCCCGTACGCCCCGCTGACATAGAGTGCCATGTCTTCGGGGCGATTCTGGACGGCATAGGTCTCGCGGAAGGTGCTGGCCGCGAGATCGGCGAGCCGACCCGCGTCAGCCGGCTTACCGGGTCGGATTGTGATGTTCATGCCGCGTCCCACTCAGGAAGCTTGCCTGCTCAGCCGCCAGACCCACCACGCAAGGATGCCCTGGAACGGAAGCCGCAGCCACAGCAGCAGCTCCTGCCACGGGAGGCCCCCGCTGGACCGATGGAGCTGAAGCATCGCGACATTCGCAGGGAGCAGGACGATGAGCAAGACGATGAGTCCCACTCCAGCCGCCTGCCGCAGCCGCGGCACGAGCAGTCCGACCCCACCGGCGATCTCTGCTACGCCGCTGACGGCAACCAGCGTAGCCGCGGCCGGCAGGTACGACGGCACAATCGCCCGGTAATAGGCGGGGACGACGAAGTGCAGTGTACCCGCAGCGATAAAGAAGAGTGCCATGGCCGTCCGGGCCGCCTGGTTTCGTGTCACCCCGCTATCCTATCGCAGACTAAGACAAGAGGAAGCGTTGCTCGCTAAAACGGGGGTGGTCGTCGGTCTCCAGATAGGTCACGATCTCCGTGGCGGGAACGTCGGCGGGACGCAGCTGACCTTGCGCGGCCATGTCCTTGAAGACCTGCACAATGGGGACGGTCTTCGTTGAAGCACTTCTCACGGCATCCTGCATGGGCGTCGCGACGACTCCGGGCTCGTAGGACCAGACCGTCGCATCACGGGGCGCGCCGCCGGCCGCCCGCAGGTCCAGCTCGGCCCCCAGCACCATCCCCGCCAGGCGGAGCGCGGCTTTCGTACTGCCATAGGCCCCCAGGCCGGGGAAGGGTTCTACCCCAGCACCGGACGACACATTGACAATACGGACAGGAATACGAGGCATTGCCGTGCGTAACACCCACCCCATAAGCAGAACGGGAGCGACGGTGTTGACCGCGTACGATTGAAGCATGCCGGTCGGCTCCAACTGGTCCACTTGGCCCAGGAGTGCCACATCTGCGGCATTGTTCACCAGGGCAAGCCGGGTCAGACCCCCGTTGCGGAGGCGGGAGCCAACTTGCGTCTCGAGGCCCGTGGTCAACCGAGCCACATCCGCGAGGTCGAGGGAGCAGTGGGCATAGCCCGGGGTATCCATCGCCACCGCCCTTCTCGCAATGCCGATGACCTCCCACCCACGCTGGAGGAGTTGGCGCGCCACATTCTCTCCGATCCCGGAGCTCGTGCCTGTGACGATCGCAAGGCGTCGATTTGGCATGGATGGCTCCCAGGGGAAAGTTGTGAAGCGCTAGTCAGACGATGCCGGAGTGATCTGGACACAGTGTTCGCTCAGGAGCTGCCACCTCCGACCGGTTTGCAGCCAGGTCTGGCCGCAGCGTTGGTCATCCTTGAAGGCCTCGCC
>JALYPB010000098.1 GCA_030856585.1 Gemmatimonadota bacterium
TTCCTCGAGCGGCACGGAGCGCCGGCGCCGCGCCCTGGGTACAGAAGAAGACCGAACGCAGGTTCAGGTCGAGAATGGCGTCCCATTGCTCCGGCGTGGTCTCTTCCAGGGTGATCCGGTGCATCACCGCTGCCGAATTGATCAACACGTCCAGCTGCCCCAGCTCGGCCGCCACGCGCAGCGGCAGGTCGCGGGCGACGTGGGCGTCAGTGAGGTCGGCCTCGAAGCAGACGGCGCGTCCGCCCGCCCCGACGATCTCCTTCCTCAGCTCGTCCGCGCCTGCGCTGGATGCATGATGGTGGATGGCCAGCGTCATTCCTCGGCCGGCGAGCGCTGCCGCCATTGCACGGCCGAGTCGCCGACCGGCGCCGGTGACGAGGGCCACACGGCCCCGAAGCTCCATCAGGGCTTTCCGGCGGCGGCCGGGGATATCGGAAGAATCTGGCCCGTCGTCGTGGCATCCGCGGCGAGCGACATCACCCCATCGGTGATCTCCTGCAGCTCCACATATTGGGCACCGCTATCGCCCACCGAGGCCAGATTATCCACCGTTCGGACCATGCCGGGGGCGATGGCATTGACCCGGACCTGTCGGTCATGCAGCTCGAGGGCCAGGCTGCGGGTAAATCCTGCCACAGCAGCTTTGGCGGCCGAGTACACGGCCATGGGGCTCTGCGGATTGAAGTAGGCGATCGAGGAAACGTTGATGATGCAGCCCCGGGTGCGGGTCAACGCCTCGATAGCGGCCTGAGAGACGAGAACGGTGGTCTTGAGGTTTATGGAGATCTCGCGGTCCAGCGCCTCAACCGTGATATCACAAATAGGGCCGAACGTAGTCAGCCCCCCCGCCAGGTTCACCACTACGTCCAGGCGGCCGAAGTGTTTGAGGGCGATCTCCACCGCCAGTGCCGCGATGTCCGGCTCGGTCAGGTCGCCGGCGCAGGGCCGGGCATCCACACCCTGGGAGGCAAACTCGCGGACCCGCTCCGCCACACCCACCGCATTCAGGTCGCAGGCCACGAGCTTGGCGCCGGCCTTGCCGAACGCCAGGGCGACGGCGTTCCCGATCTGACCGGCTCGGCCCACGCCGGTCACCAGCACAACCTTGCCGCGAAAATCGAATCGGGGGGCGGTCATTCGGAATCCAGGCCTTCGAGGATGATGGCGGCACCGGGCGCGCCGGCCTGCGCGTAGAGCACGGTGCCGTCGCGATCGATCAAACAGACCGAGCGCACAATGCCGGGGACGATCGGCCTGAGCGAGCGGTACGCGGCGCTGATCGCCCGCTCCGGATCGGAGAGCAAGGGAAACGGCAGCCCCAGCTTCTCGGCATACGCCGCGTGTTTCTCGACCGACGCGGGGTTCACGCCGAAGGGCCGGATGTCGTGGTCGGTGTAGCTCTGAATCTCATCGCGCACGGCGGAGAGTTGGCGGTTTCAGCCAGGGGTGTTGTTGCCGGGATAAAACACCAGCAGCACCCGGGACTCGTCGAGCAGCCGCCGAAGATGGTAGGTCCGACCGTCAGACGCCGCGGCCGTGAAATCCGGCGCCTTGCTGCCTGGTTCAAGAAGACTCATGACACCGCCCGGGTGAGGGAGCGCGCCCGGAACTCATCCAGGCGGTCGAGCCACTCCCGCGGCACCGCCTGGGAGCCGATGGTACCGTGGGTCACCCCAGGCTCCGGGTCACCGTGCCAATCGCTGCCGCCGGTCCGGAGCAGGCCCAGCTTGATCGCAATGTCGGTGAGCCTGGCCCGGAGATCGGGATCGTGACTGGGGTGCCGCGTCTCCACCGCATCGAGCCCCTCTCCCTTGAGGCGCTCGATGCAGGCCCGGGTTCCCCGTTCCTTCATGTGTGCCACCGACACGAGCCCCCCGGCCCGGTGGACCAGCTCCGCGATGGCACGAAACGCGGGGAGCGTCTTCTCGACGAAGGCCGGGCGGCCCCGGCCCAGATAGCGATCGAAGGCGTCGTTGAGGTCGATGGCGCTGCCGTGCCGGACAATCGCGCGGGCTACGTGCGGGCGTCCTACGGCGCCGCCGGCGGATTCGTGCAGCACGTGATCAAACGTGAGCTCGATCCCCAGCCGCTGGAGGTGTTCCACCATCGCCTGTCCCCGACGCACCCGGTCGGCGCGGCAGCGCTCGAGGAACGCATCCAGCTCGGCCGAGTCGGACGGCAGGAAGTATCCCAGCACGTGCATCTCGCCCCAGGGAGCGGCGGCCGAGAACTCGCATCCGCCCACCACCCGAA
>JALYPB010000116.1 GCA_030856585.1 Gemmatimonadota bacterium
AGTCGGGAGTGGGGACTCACGAGGTCCCCTCACCCTAACGCTTTGCTCCGGACTCCTGACTCCCGACTCCCGACTCCATCGCCCTCCGCATCTCCTCCACCGCCTGTCGCATCCCGACCATGACGGAGCGGCTCACCACACTATGGCCAATGTTGAGCTCCTCGATTTCCGGAATGGCCGCAACCAGCGCCACGTTGGCGTAGGTGAGGCCGTGACCGGCATGCACGAAGAGTCCCATATCGGCCGCGTGCCGGGCTGCCCGCTGCAGCTCCTCGAGCGCAGAGTTGTTCTGTCGCCAGGTGTTGGCGTAGCGGCCGGTGTGCAGCTCGATGGCGGGCACCCCGAGGTCCTTGGCGGCATCGATCGTTCGGAGGTCCGGATCGATGAAGAGGCTCACCCGGGCTCCCGCCTCCTCGAGCCGCCGTATCGTCTCCCGCATTTTGGGATTAGGGCGGGCGAGGTCCAGGCCGCCTTCGGTGGTGATCTCCTCCCGACGCTCGGGGACCAGCGTGGCCTGGTAGGGCCCGAGGCGGCAGACGAGGGCAACGACATCCGGACTGGTGGCCAGCTCCAGGTTGAGCACCTGGACGGCGGGCATCAGGCGCTCCACGTCGTGATCCTGGATGTGCCGCCGGTCTTCGCGCAGGTGGGCGGTGATGCCTTCGGCGCCTCCCTGCTGGCACAGCAGGGCGGCCTCGACCGGGTCCGGCTCGTCGGTTCGGCGGGCCTGGCGAACGGTCGCCACATGGTCGACGTTGATGTACAGCCGAGTCGGAGTCATTGCTCGCCGCTCCGCTGCCGGTTAACTTCGCAAGCTAACATTAGCCCAGCGAGAGACTTGTGATTAAGCAACGATGGCTCGGATTGGTGCTGCTCCTCGCTGCTTGCGGCGGCGGCAGCGCGCCTCAGGCACAACCCGCCAATTCCGCCAGTGGTGCCGTGCGGAGTTTCATGCAGGCGGTTGCCGATAGCAACCTCGATAAGATGGCGAACCTTTGGGGCACCGCCAGCGGCCCCGCTGCCAAGACCAATCAGCCTCCCGATTACCGGCGCCGGATCGCGGTCATGCAGGCCTACCTGCGCAACGACTCATTTCGGGTGACGTCGGACGAACCGGGCATGGACCCGAGTCGCCGGGAGCTGCAGGTCGAGATCAAGCGCAGCACCTGCACCTGGTCGGTTCCCTTCACGGCAGTCAAGATCCGCGAGGATTTATGGATCGTGACCCAGCTCGATCTGGCTGCGGCTGGGAACCCGGCCCGCCCCTGCCAGGAAGGGGCTCCGGCGGACAGCAAGCCTCAGGGCTAACCGGGAACCTTCCTCGCCCGGCGCTGTTATCTTCCAGTCGGCTAGTCGGTCAACTCGAGCAGGATTCCGGCGGTCGCCTTCGGATGCACGAAGGCGATTCGCCGCCCAGCCGCCCCGGTCCGCGGCACCTCGTCTATCAGGCGATATCCGGCTGCCCGGCAGGCCTCGAGTGCAGCGTCGAGGTCGGCCACCTGATAGCAGATGTGGTGAATGCCGGGGCCCCGCCGGGCCAGGAATTTTCCAATTGGACTGTCGGGGTGGAGCGGGGCAAGCAGTTCCACCTCCGAGTCGCCCAAGGGCAGTGCCAGGATGGTGGCGCCATCAACGGTTTCGGGCGGATGCGGCACGATGCCCAGGACGTCACGGTAGAAGGCGAGTGCCGCGTCCAGGTCGGCGACAGCGATTCCGACGTGCGCGATGCGGGGGAGATCGGCCACTGGTGCCTCGTGGGGAAGCGGGTAAGCGGGGAAGCGGGGAAGCAACAGTGGGCCCAGCTCCCAGCTGAAAATCATACAACGGAGAATAATTAACATGGGCGCAGCGAATACCTTGACCGTGCACGTGAGCGACGCCTCGTTCGCGGCTGAGATCGAGCAGGCGAACGGACTGGTACTGGTGGACTTCTGGGCGTCGTGGTGCGGGCCCTGCCAGGTTGTAGCGCCGATCCTCGACCAGCTCGCCGGCGAATACGTCGGCAAGGCCAAGGTGACCAAGGTCGACGTGGACGCGAACCAGCGGACCGCCATGCGGTTCAACGTCCGCTCGATCCCGAGCATTCTCTTCTTCAAGAACGGCCAGCATGTGGACACCGTCATCGGCGCGGTGCCGAAAGCCACGCTCGAGGGGAAGATCAAGCAGCATCTCGGTTAGGCGGTAAGGGCGGTAAGATCCATCATGCCCACGCCCGGCACCCTGTACGTCGTAGCAACCCCACTCGGGAACCTTGGCGACCTCTCGCTCCGCGCCGCGGAGGTGCTGGCCAAGGTCCCGGTGGTGGCGGCCGAGGATACCCGCCGTACCCGGGGACTCTTGAGCCACCTGGGAGCCCATCCCAGTCTTCTCAGCTATCACGCCCATTCCGGCGAGCATCGGCTGGACGGCCTGCTCGACATCCTTCTCTCCGGCCGGGACATCGCGCTGGTCTCGGATGCGGGTACCCCCACCGTAAGCGATCCCGGCACGGATCTGGTTGCTCAGGCGCGGGACGCCGGCATTCCGGTGGTTCCGGTACCTGGTCCCTCCGCAGTGGCCACGGCGCTATCAGCTGCCGGGCTTCCCGGCGACCGCTACCTCTTCCTCGGCTTCATCCCCCGTAAAGGCCGGGAGCGCGCCCGCCTACTCACCCGCGTGGCAGCCGAGGAATGGAGCGTCGTGCTGTTCGAGGCGCCTCCGAGATTACTCGCCTTGCTGGAGGATCTCATTCCGCGGGCCGGCGCGGGCCGGATCGCCGTGGTCTGCCGCGAGATGACGAAGATGCATGAGGAGATCCGGAGCGGGACGCTGGGGGAGCTCGTCGATTATTATTCGGCAGTGCCCCCGCGAGGGGAGCTGACGATCGTGCTTCACGGCACGGGTGAGCCGCCCACCGAGCCGGACCGAACCGAGGACGCAATCGAGCAGGCCACCTCGCTGCTGGCCGAGGGTATGAGCCGGCGCGAGGTGGTGCAAAAGCTCACCCAATCCCTCGGCCTTCCCAGAAACGAAGCCTACAAGCTCGTGATGGAGTTACCGTGATCCCGCGGACACTCTTCGCCCTCGGTCTCGCCTTCGCGGCGCCGGCGGCACCGGTTGACCCCTCTCCAGTCATGACCATCGGACGGCTTCACTACGATGGGGGAGGAGATTGGTACGCCAATCCGTCCAGCCTTCCAAACCTGCTCTCCGCCATCAGATCTCGGACCAGGCTGCGCGTCGCCGTCGAGGAGAAGGTCGTCATGTTGAGCGACGACGATCTCTGGAACGTCCCCTACCTGTATATGACGGGTCACGGCAACGTCCGCTGGAGCGACCGAGACCGGGGAACGCTGCGCCGGTATCTCCAGCAGGGCGGGTTCCTCCATGCCGACGACAACTACGGCATGGACGCATCGATCCGCCGCGAGCTGGTGCGGCTCTTTCCCGATCACCCGCTGGTTGAGGTTCCGCTCCAGCATCCGATCTATCATCTCGTCTACGATTTTCCCAAGGGGATGCCCAAGATTCACGTCCACGACGGCAAGCCGGCGCAGGGATTCGGCATCTTCCTCGAGGGCCGCCTCGTAGTCTTCTACTCGTACCAGTCCGACCTGGGTGACGGATGGGAAGATCCCCAGGTGCATCATGACACCCCGGAGAAACGTGAGGCGGCTCTGAAGATGGGAGTGAACCTCTTCGCCTACGCCGCAGGGTACGGCGGGTGACCGCACTGGCGACACAGGGCGCGCTACGGCGGCTCGGCAGGCCGCTCAGGAGCCTGAACGGTGCGGGATGGGCAGCGCTGGGACTCGGCGCGGTGGCCGCACTGCTCGGCGCCTGGGCCTGGAGCGTACGCCTCGGCTGGTTCACCGCCCCCTACTGGGTGCTGCTCGCATGGGGCATGGCCGCGCTGGGGCTCTCGTCCGTCGGTTACCTGGCGTGGGGAGCCCAGGCGCGGCTTTCGACCGCCCGGCTGGCGGGACGGCTGGAAGAGCTGGGTGCCTGGCGGCATGGGACCCTGACGGCGCTGCTCGACACCGCGGCCACCGGCACCAGCGCTGAGCTGCTCGGTCTGGCCGATCGCACTCAGGCTGAGGAGGTGAGCCGGCGAGGCGCCGCGGCGGTCGAGCCCATTGCCCGCCCGGTACGGCTGATCTCGGCCGCCGGTCTGGTATGTCTCGTCATCGGGGCCGCGGCGTTTACGTCCGCCGGCCCGGTGAGCGGCGCGGCCTCCGCGCTGTGGCATCCACACCGTGCCTGGGAAGCGACCGTGGCGCCCGTCAGGTTGCGCGCGGCCGAGAGCCTGGTAGACCGGGGGAAGTCGGTGGAGCTCGAGCTCGAGGCAATGGGCCGTCGTGCGGCCACCCTCTGGTTTCGCGCGCCGGGCGAGGCCTGGAAGGCGCGGGGGGTGCGACTCGATTCCCTCGGCCGAGCGACGGTCTCGACTCCGCCATTGCAGAGCGATCTGTTCGCCCGGCTGACCAGTGGCGGCCGCTCCTCTGATACGGTGGTCGTACGGGTGCGCCTGCCGGTGTTCCTGGGCACACTCGAAGTCACCGCGCGGTACCCGCCCTATCTGGGGCTGGAGAACGAGCCGGTGCCGACCGGAGGAGATACGCTCATTCTGCCTGCGGGCACGCGGCTCGAGACCCGCGGAGAGGCCACGGCGCAACTGGCCGGCGCCGCCTGGAAATCCGGAGAGAGAACTGAATCGCTTGAGGTCACCGCAACCCGGGTTGCCGGGACGGTCCTTCCCCAGCGCTCCGGCGAATACCGGCTGGCTCTCGTGACCGCCAGTGGAGCGCCTCTCGCGGGCGACTCGGTGCGGCTCCCTATCCGCCTCGTGCCGGATAGCGCCCCGGCGGTCGAGATCCCTGTTCCAGGCGCCGATACCCTGGCGCCGCTGAGCCTTCAGGTGCCACTGGTGATCGATGCCCGGGACGACCACAGTATCACGGCTGTGACCGTCGAGAGCCGGAGGATCAGCCGTCTGGGCCTGATCGACTCGGCGCGCCGGGAAAGCGTGCCGGTGCCGGCCGAGCGTCCCGATCGGGCGATTCTCACCTTCACTCTGAACCTGAATCGCCGCGGCCTTCTTCCAGGCGACACCGTGCGGTACTTCGCTACGGCGAGGGACAACACGCCGCGGCGACAGTCGGGGCGCTCGCGCGAGTTTATCCTGCGCCTGCCCACGATGAGCGAGGTGCGGGCTGCGCAGCGCCGGACCACCGAGACCGTGTCCAGCCAGCTCGATTCGATCGCGGACGCGAGCCGACGAGTGGAGCGCCAAACGGACGACCTAGCGCGGGAGCGGGCTCGTCCGGCTGGAGGCCTGGGAACCAGAGACGATGAGTCGCTCTCCTATGAAGAGGCCCAACGCGGCGAGGCGGTCGCCAAGTCTCAAGAGGATCTCATCCGGCGGGCAGAGTCGCTCGAAAAATCACTGGAGGCGCTGCGCCGAAGCGCTGAAGCCGCCGGAGTGAACGACACGGCGTGGCAGCGCCAGCTCTCCGAGATCCGAAACCAGCTGGAGCGCGCGCTCTCGCCCGAGCTTCGGGAGAAGCTCGCCAACCTGCAGCAGGCACTCAAGGATCTCGATGCAGAGCGGGCCAAGGATGCGCTGGAGCAGCTGGCAGAAGCGCAGAAGCAGCTGCGTGAAGCGCTGGAGCGGAGCCGCGAGCTGTTCCGGCGGGCCGCCCTGGAAGGCGACCTGGCAAACCTGAGCCAGGAAACCAAAGAGCTGGCGCGGGAGCAGCGGGAATGGAACGCGCAGGTGAGCTCGGGAGACAGCGCACGCTCCGCCCTGGCCGAGCGGCAGCTCGCGGCGAGAACCGACTCGCTCGCGGCAGCACTCAAAGAGATGTCCAGGGATGCCTCCGGCGAGAGCAATCCGGCCCCGATGCAGGATCTGGCTCAGCGCGCGGGAAATGCCTCGCAGCAGATGCAGCAGGCAGCCAAGTCGGCCCAGCGCGGGCAGCGGCCCCAGGCAAAGCGTCAGGGCGAGGATGCCTTCCGCTCGCTCGCACCCTTGAGTGACCAACTACAGCGACGTCGCCAGGAAATGCAGCAGGAGTGGCGGAAGCAGGTGGTCGAAGCCCTGGATCAGGCGCTGGGCGAGACCAGTCGTCTGGCCGAGCGCCAGCTCAAGGTGCAGGAAGAGTTGAGCGAGCGGGGGGAGCCGAGTGCATCTACTCGAGCCGAGCAGGCAGCGATCGAGGAGGGCGTGCAGAAGGTGCTGGACCAGGTCCGGCAGGCCGCCGGCAAGAACGCGCTGGTCCCGCCACAAATCGGTGCCGCGCTCAGTGCCGCTCGGCAAAGGATGCAGCAGGCTCGCGAAGCAATTTCCTCGGCCGCCCCCAACAGCCGGGAAGCGGCCGACCAGGCGGGCGGGGCGGTGGATGGGCTCAATGCCGCCGCCCATCAGCTGCTGAGGGCCAGAGGAGATGTCTCCGGCTCGCAGTCCGGCTCCGGACTGGCGGAGGCCCTGGAGCAGCTCGCAAAGCTGGCGCAGCAGCAGGGCGGGCTCGGACAACAGGGCGCCGGCTTGTTGTCCATGTCAGGGAGCGGCGCGCTCCGGGAGCAGCTCCAGCGACTGGCCGCCAGGCAGCGGGCGCTGGCCCAGGAGATGGAGAAGCTGCGCGGACAGGGGAGCCTGCCCGGAGCGGGCGACATGGCTGATGAGGCAGCTCAGCTGGCCCGCAAGCTGGAAAGCGGAAGGTTGGAGCGTCAAACGGTCGAACGGCAGCAGCGGCTGTTCCGCCGGATGCTCGATGCCGGACGAACTCTCCAGGGGCGGGAAGAGGATGAGAAGAAGGAACGGCAGAGCACCACGGCCTCGGGCGACAGCATCCGCCTCCCGGCGGCGCTGCGGGCGCGATTGGAGGATGAGAACCGGAGGCTGAGAGTCCCTACCTGGGAGGAGCTCCAGCAGCTCTCTCCGGAGGAGCGGCGGTTGGTGGTAGATTACTTTCGCCGCCTGTCTCAGCCCTCCGCGAGGTGATGTGATGCCCCCGCTATCGCGTTCCTGCCTCTGGTTCGTTCTCCTGCTGATCCCCGCCCGCGGGTGGTCGCAACAGACCGGCATGACGCGGGCGTTCGACCTCGAGCGCCGGGGCGACTACGCCGCTGCCGCCGAAGCGTACCGGGCCATGCTCACCGGCAAACCCGGGGATGTGTCCGCCTTGCTGGGGCTGGAGCGATCGCTGCTGCCCCTCAACCGGAGCGCCGAGATTCTGCCGGCCGTGCGGGCCGCCCTCAAGGCCGCACCTTCGAGCTCTGCGGTGTACGGTATCGCACTCAGAGCCTGGGCCGCTGCCGATCAACCCGACAGCGTGCGCAGCGTGGCGGAGCGATGGGCCCGAATTGCCCCGACCGAGGAAGCTCCGTACCGCGAGTGGGGCGCGGCGGAGCTGGGGCGGCAGAATCGTTCCGCCGCACGCGCCGCGTACCTCCGTGGCCGCGAGCGCCTCGGCCGGCCTGATGCAATGGCGGCGGAGATGGCGCAGCTCTCTCTTGCTGAAGCGGATTACGCCACCGCGCTTCGAGAGTGGCTGCTCGCGGTGGGTCGGCTGCCCGGTTATCGCGCCACTGCGGTGTCCACGCTCGGCCAGGCTCCCCAGTCGGCACGGCCTGAGCTCCTGCGTCTGCTCCGCCGCGAAAGCGACATTGTCGCTCGCCGCATCGAAGCGGAGCTCCGGGCGCGGTGGGGAGACCCGCTGGGCGGGTTTGGGGTGCTGACGACGGTCCTACCGGCCGATCGGGTGCAGGCAATTGCCGTGCTCCGTGGCTTGCTGGATCAGCTGCGGACCCTGCGGACTCCAGGAGCCAGACGCACGGAAGGAATGGTGCTGGAGGCAATTGCCGCGCGATCGCCCGAGGTCCAGGCGTCCCGTACACGGCTGGAAGCCGCCCAGGCGTACACCGCGGCCGGCGACCGGGCTGCGGCCCGCCGGATGCTGGGAGGTCTGGCCGATAACCGGGCGACCCCCCGGTCGGTCGCATCAGATGCTGCAACGACGCTGGTGGGAGTCCTGATCGACGAGGGCAAACTGGCCGAGGCCACCGGGCGGCTTGCCGAGCTCCGTCCCACACTGTCGGCCGATGATTATGATGCCATCCGCCGCCGGATCGCGTTCGGCTGGATGAAGCAGGGAAACCTCGAGCGCGCGGACTCGGCCATCGCGGCGGACAGTAGCGTCGAAGGGCTCGCGCTCAGTGGCCACATTCACCTGTATCAGGGCGACATCGGCCGCGCTGTTGAGCTGTTCAAGGAGGCCGGTCCCTACGCCGGTGATCGCGCCGAAGCGACCCATCGCACGACCCTGCTCGCTCTGCTCCAGCCACTGGACAGAGACAGCATGCCGGAGCTGGGGCAGGCGCTGCTGCAGCTCGAGCAGGGCGACACCGCGGAGGCGGCCGCCGGACTGGAGCGAGTGGCAGCCGGGTTGCCGGCCTCGCACGGCGGCGCCGAGCTGTACCTGCTGGCCGGCCGACTTTCCGCGGCGTCAGGAAAGCCGGTAGAGGCCGAGCGATTGTTGCGGGCGGCCGCCGTGAAAGAAGCGCCCTCGACCGCACCGGCGGCTGAGCTGGCTCTGGCGGAGCTGTTGATCTCCGGCCGGCGTGGAGCAGAGGCGGTCGAGATCCTTGAGCATCTGATTCTGACCTATTCTCGAAGCGCCCTGGTTCCCCAGGCCCGGCGGAAGCTCGATGAAGCCCGAGGCGCGGTACCGGAGACATGAGGCGGCGCGAGTTCGTCTCCCAGGGCTGCGCCGGGCTGGTGGCGGTCTCTCCGCTGGCCTCCTGGCGCTTCCGTTCCCAGGCACCCTGGTTGCTGGTGCCCATGGACGACGTTCAGACGGATCACCTTAAGGCTTATGGTCTTACGTATCGGGCCCTCAAGCGAGGTGTGAAGGCGGAGTGGTTCCTCAACTACCGGAGCGGAGCGTTCCTCCTTCCGAGCGACGCGGGCACCGCCCGGGACGCCGCGCTGGCCGGGGTGCTGGTCGAGCATCTGGACGACCGGCAGCTGGTACAGATCCGGGGTGGGCTCCAAGGCGGCAACATGGACGCGGTGCCGCTGGAGAAGCCGCCGAAGGTGGCGGTCTACGCCCCGCCGAACGCTCCGCCCTGGGATGACGCCGTCACCATGGCCCTCAACTACGCCGGCATCGAGTTCGAGAAGGTCTGGGATGCCGAAGTAATGGGGCAGAAGCTGAAGACCTACGACTGGCTGCACCTGCACCACGAGGACTTCACCGGGCAATACTCGAAGTTCTTCCTGAACTACGCCGGTTCGGCCTGGCTGGTGGACATGGTCGAACAGAACCGGGCTATGGCTCGGACGCTGGGCTTCCCCTCGGTCCCGGCGGAGAAGGCCGCCGTGGCGGGAGCGATCGCCAATTTCGTCGACAAGGGTGGCTTTCTGTTCGCCATGTGTACCGCCACTGAGACGCTCGATCTCGCCCTGGCGGCGGCGGGAACCGACATCGCGGCCTCCTACGCCGACGGCGACCCAATGGACCCCAATGCCACCGCCAGAATGAAGTGGGACCGGGCGTTTGCGTTTCATAACGCGCAACTGGAGCTCAGCCCCACCACGCCGGTGTATTCCGATATCGACGGGCACCAGGTGAACTCTCCGGAGCGGCGTCAGCCGCTCGGCTCCTACACCTTGTTCAACTTCAGCGCCAAGATCGATCCGGTGGCCACCATGCTGGTGCAGAACCACCGGCAGGTGATCCCCGATTTCTATGGTCTCACGACTTCGTTTTCACGCAAGACGCTGAAGCCCAGCGTCACGGTTCTGGCGGAAGAGCCCGGCGCGCCCTGGGTGAAGTACATTCACGGCGAGCACGGGCAGGGCACGTGGACCTTTTTTGGCGGGCACGATCCGGAGGACCCGCAGCACCAGATCGGCGACGCACCTACCGACCTCTCCCTGCATCCACACTCACCGGGATACCGGCTGATTCTTAACAACGTCCTCTTTCCGGCGGCGAAGAAGAAAGAGCTGAAGACTTGAGCGAACGCATCGCCCCCGGTATCCGGGCCTACCTCGCGACCGAGATCGCTCTCGCGGGTGGGCGCGAGGTCTGCTTCGTGGCTCAGATGGACCGCGACGGTGTTGTGAGCGGCGCACGAGTCCTGGCTCGGGGCACGGCCGACATGGTACTCGCGCTACCCGGCGGCGCCTGCCGGGGCGAGGTGCTGCTTCACAACCACCCCAGCGGCCGGCTCGAGCCCTCGGCGGCGGATCTCAACATCGCCGCCCGGCTGCACGATGCCGGCGTGGGGTTCGGCCTCCTGGACAACGGCGCGACCGACCTGTACATGGTGGTCGAGGTCCCTCGTGACCGCCCGGTGTCTCCCATCGATCCGTTCGACATCATCGACTCGCTGGGGGAGCACGGGGCCGTCGCGAAGCAGATGCCCCGCTATGAGGACCGGCGCAGCCAGCGAGACATGGCCGCGCACATCGCCGATGGCTACAACGATGGCGGGGTGCAGATGCTCGAGGCCGGTACCGGGGTAGGGAAGTCATTCGCCTACCTGGTTCCGGCACTGGCGTGGGCGCGCGCCAACGGTGAGCGGACCGTGGTGAGTACCAACACCATCAATCTCCAGGAGCAGCTCGTAGGTAAGGACTTGCCGCTGCTCCGAAAGGCGCTGACCACCGACGACTATACCCCGACCTTCGCCCTGCTCAAGGGCTGGAGGAATTATCTCTGCCTCACCCGGATGCACTCGGCGGTATCGGGCCAGCGCACCCTGTTAGAGCAGGACAAGCTGGACGAGCTGATCGGCATCTCCGAGTGGGCCAGCCACACCGCGGACGGCACCCTGAGCGATCTCCCGGTCAGCCCCAGTCCTGAAGTGTGGGACGAGGTGAGCGCGGAGCCGGATCTGTGCACCCGGCTCAAGTGCCCGGAGTTCGATCGCTGTTTTCTGTTCCGGGCTCGGCGCCGTGCCGCGGAAGCCGACGTCGTGGTGGTGAACCACCACCTGCTGGCGGCCGATCTATCCGTGCGCCAGGCGACAGACAATTGGCAGGACGCAGCGGTGCTGCCGCCATACCAGCGATTAATCCTGGACGAGGCCCATCACCTCGAGGATGTGGCGGCCAATCACCTCGGCATTCAAGTCACCAGTCGGGCGGTGCGGCGGTTGCTGGCCCGATTCGAGCGAAACGGGAGGGGACTGGCTCCCACACTTTCCTATGAGCTCCAGAGCCGAAGCGACCTCCTGAGCCGGGCCAGCCTGGACTTGCTTCAGCAGCGGCTCCTCCCGGCTATCGCCCATGCTCGCCGGGCGAGTGAGGCGCTGTTCCTGCGCCTTCATCAGCGGCTGGAGGATGTCCCGGGAGGGCAGCAGCGTCTGGATGACAGCTTTGCCGGTGATCCCATCTGGAGTGAAGGACTCGGCTTCGATCTGGATTCCGCGCTAGGCGCCTTCCGCTCGCTGCGGGACAACGTGGAGACCATCGCCGATCGTCTGTCCCAGAGTGAAGAGACCGAGCGCCGGGGGCAGCTGCTCCAGGAGCTGCGCGGAGTGATGCGGCGGCTGGAATCGGTCTCCGACGGGCTCAACCGGACACTCCGGCCCGCCTCCGGCGGCGCGCCCACTGTCCGATGGATGGAGCGAACATCCCGGGGCCAGCACGTCAGCCTTTCGGCAGTGCCTCTCGACCTGGCCCCGGTGCTGCGTGAGCTGCTCTTCGATCGTCTCCGCACCGTGGTGCTCACCAGCGCCACTCTGGCCGCTGCGGGCGAGTTCACCTTTCTGGAGTCGCGGCTGGGCTTGAGCGGCGAGTCCTCGCCGGTGACGGTACGGGAGATCTTCTCGTCGCCGTTCGATTATCCCTCGCAGTGCCTCTTTGGGGTGCCCAACGATCTTCCGGAGCCGAGGGAAGACGAACCGGCGCATGGCGCAGCGGTGGTGCAAGTTGTCACTGACCTGGCGTATGCCTCGGACGGCGGGATGTTCGTCCTGTTTACCAGCCACGCCGCCCTCCGACGGGCCGCGCAGGAGCTCCGAATCGGCCTGGGCGACCGGTGGCCGATTCTGGTGCAGGGCGAGTCGCCCCGGGATGTTCTGCTCCGTCGCTTCCGCGGGCTGGAGAACGCCATTCTGCTGGGCACTGATTCGTTCTGGGAGGGTGTCGATGTGCCCGGCCGCGCACTCCGCACGCTGGTTTTGAATAAACTACCTTTCAAGGTGCCCTCCGAACCGATCACCGCGGCCCGCCTTGAGCGGCTGGCGGAGGAGGGTTTCGACGGGTTCATGAGCTACCTGCTTCCCCACGCCGCGCTCAAATTGAAGCAGGGGTTCGGCCGCCTGATCCGTAGCCGTCAGGACACCGGGGTCGTGATCCTGCTCGACAGCAGGGTCGTCACCAAGCGCTATGGTCCGTTGCTGCTGAGCGGCCTTCCGCGGGCCGAACGGATCATAGGCAGCTGGGCCCAGGTCCGCACCAAGTGCGAGGACTTCTTCGCCCGACAGGGCATCGGAGCGGCGGTATGATGCCGGTGCGCCCCTCGAAAATCATCGGTATCGGGCGGAACTACCTGGAACACGCCCGGGAGCTGGGCAACGAAATGCCCGTGGTGCCGATCCTCTTCTTCAAGCCTCCCACCTCGCTCATCGCCACCGGTGAAACGATCCTGCTTCCGAGCGTCTCCACCCGGGTGGAGTTCGAAGCCGAGATCGGGGTCGTCGTCGGTAAGCGGGTGCGGAATGTGGACCAGAGCGGGGCCGAGCGCGCCATCGGCGGATTCGTGTGCGTGAACGATGTCACCTGCCGGGATCTGCAGAAGACCGATGGACAATGGGGACGGGCCAAGGGCTTCGATACCTTCTGCCCGGTCGGCCCCAAGGTGGTGGCCGGCCTCGACTGGCGCGGCCTCGAGCTGATCTGCCGGGTGAACGGTGTCCAGCGTCAGCGGGCCCGCTCGACCGACATGGCCTTCTCGATTCCCGAGCTGATCTCATTCCTGAGCGGCATCATGACCCTGGAGCCTGGCGATCTCATCGCCACCGGTACGCCGGCCGGCACGGCACCGCTTCAGCATGGCGACGTGGTCGAAGTGGAGATCCCGGGGGTCGGAATTCTGTCCAACCCCGTTCGCAGCGCCGACACTCCATGATCAGCTTCAGCAAGCGGGTACAGAGCCTGCCGGGATATCCACTGGCCGAGATTCCCGCCATCAAACGGCGGCTCATCGAAGCCGGCATGGACGTGATCGACCTGGGTGCAGGAGACAACGATACGCCTCCGCCCGAGATTGCCGTGGAAACGCTGCGGACCGCAGTTGGTAACCCGGCCCTCAGTAAGTACGGATTTCAGCAGGGTCTGCCGGAGTTCCGACAGGCGGCGGCGCGCTGGATAGATCGGCGCTTCGGCGTCTCCTTCAATCCGGCTACCGAGACCCTCCCCTTGATCGGCTCGAAGGAAGGGCTGTCGCACCTGCCCCTGACCGTGATCAATCCGGGCGACGTGGCGATCGTACCCGAGCCGGGGTATCAGGCGTACCTGGGCGGGGCGCTCCTGGCCGGCGCCGAGCCGTATATCGCCCCGCTGCGGCCGGAGAATGGATTCCTGCTCCAGCTGGACCAGATCCCGGAGGACGTCCTGCGCCGGGCCAGGATCGTCTTCGTGAACTATCCCAATAACCCGACAGCGGCGGTGGCCACCCCGGAATATCTCGAGCGGACGGTGGCCATCTGCCGGGCTCGCGGGATTCTGCTGGCGTATGACAACGCCTACTGCGACCTGACCTTCGATGGCTACCGCGCGCCGAGCATCTTCGAGTTTGCGGGGGCGCGCGATGTGGCGGTCGAGTTCTTCTCGTTGTCGAAGAGCTATTCGATGACCGGGTGGCGGCTGGGGTTCGCGGTGGGACGGGCGGAGCTCATCGGGGCACTCACCCGGGTGAAGTCGTACGTCGATACCGGCCCTTTCCTCGCGGTGCAAAAGGCCGGGGCGGCCGCGCTTGATCACAGCGAGAGCTTGGTCGAACCGATCCGGTCCGAGCTTCAGCGGCGGAGGGACGCCGCCGTCATCGCCCTCCGGCAAGCCGGCTTTACGGTCGAGTCACCCCGGGCAGCGATGTACCTGTGGGTGCCGTTGCCCGCCGGAGTGCCATCGGCGCCGTTCGCCAGGAAGGCGCTCGAAGAGCTGGGCGTGGTGGTGTTGCCGGGAAGCGGATTCGGGCCGGCGGGGGAGGGCTTTTTCCGCATAGCGTTGACGGTCGACGCCGATCGGCTGCGCCTGGCGGCCGAGCGGCTGGGTCGCGCGCTCGAGGACGCGCGCAGAGGCGCCTTTGCCACCACAGTTTGAATTCCACCTTCGGAAGCGTCCGCCATGGCCCTGGATCGCGGTCACGGCCAGCATCCTGGCGCACTCGCTGCTGCTGTTCGGGTGGGTCACCGGGCGGTTGCCGGACGTCCCCCGGTTCCCGCGCCAGCTGATCGTCATTTCCGCGCCGGCCGACGGCCCCGAGCAAACCAGCGCCCGGTATCGGCTACCGGAGCTGGTGGGAGAGCAGGGAACCAGCGAGCTGCCCGCTCCCCGGCGCCGTCCCGCGGCGCGGGTGCGAGCCACCAGGCCCGAGCTGCCAGCCGTGCCTGAGGCGGTCACGGTTCTGCCGAAACCAGAGATTCGGGAGCTGCCCGAGGCCGACAGCGGCAGCGCTCCTGCTGAGGCACGTCGCGCGTCGCGGATCGGCCCCGGCCTGGCCGAAGGAAGGCTCTGGGTTCGTCCCCTGCCGCTACCCCCGCAGGAGCTGGCGCAGCGGCTGACGCGCAGCCGGGCGGAACTGCTGGATAGTGCGGTCTCCACCATCGTGCAGGCCTACCTGGATTCCATCGCCAGTGATCCCTCAAGCAAGAACGTAGGAATGCCCAGCTGGACTACCGAAGTGGCCGGCAAGAAATTCGGGATCGACTCGAAGAACATCTACATCGCGGGCCTCAAGATTCCCGCGGCTGTGCTCGCATTGCTTCCCATATCGACCGGCAATATCGATCAGAACCGGGCGTATAATCGCCTGATGGACCTGCGCACCGATTTGCTCTACGCCGCGCAGCGGGCGCAAACACTGGAAGAGTTCAAGCAGGTGATCCGCGAAATCCGCATCCGTAAGGAGCGGGAGCGCGAATTCGAGAAGAATCAGCGCACCGCACCGCCTCCCGAGACTCCGGCTACGCCTTGAAGCTCGTCGACACGGATGAAACCGTCGTGCTCGTCACCGGCTCCTCGCTGACCGCCGAGGAGCGGGACCGGCCGCTGGCCTACCGGCTCAAGGCCGAGATAGACCGCCGCGGCGCGGGCCACGCCTACCGCCGCGCGGTGGTGGTGGCGGATATCTGGTATCAACAGAACCGGATCTTTCAGCTCAATCCCACGATCGCGATCGGGGGCCCCGGGGCCAACGGGGTGTCCCACGATTTCGCCGAGACGCTGCCGACGGTCTATGCCCGGGACGAGCGAGTGTTCCTGCAGGCAGATTTCGAGGCGGAGGCGAAGCGAGCGAGTCTATGGGGAATAGACGCGTCATGCACGGCGGCCTCGGTCGAGGTGTTCATGACGCAAGGGTACCTGGACAACCTGCTCAGCCTGATCTGGCGGTTCCGTACCGGCGTGTTCGTGTGAGGTCAGCGGGACAGCGGGTCTGCGGGTCAGCGGAGGTTGTCACCCTGAGCGCAGCGAGGGGGCCGGAACCCCACGGTTAGACAACGACCGGCA
>JALYPB010000132.1 GCA_030856585.1 Gemmatimonadota bacterium
GCCCCCGCCGTGTCGTGGTACCAGGCATCCCCCAGGCCGTACCATGCGTCGGCGTCGCTCGCATCCCGAGCGAGAAGCTGCTGATAGAGCGCGCGCGCCTCCCCAGTCTCGCCTTGCACGAAGGCGCGGAATGCGTTGATGACCGCACGCTCGTGCGGAGGGAGGTTCCCCGAAAAGGTCGTGGCCCTGCGGATCGCGCGGCGGGCGATTGAATCCTCTGTTCCCCCTACCCAGCCTCTGGTGAGCGCCAGCTTGTAGTACGCCAGGCCGAAGGTGGTATCCAACGCGATTGCCCGCTCGAGATCCCGCTGGGCCCCCGCCAGGTCCCACCGATTCAGATGCTCCACTCCCCGCAGGTAGGCGCGGAATGCCTCGAGTGACTGGGTGGTCGAGCGCGCCAGGCCGATCCGGATCTCGTTGGGAGCGCCCGACAGGTCCAGCAGCTTGGCTGCCAGATCGTCGAACAGGGGACGCACGTCGGATCCCGCCCGGTTGTCCACCCGCGCCACGTCCACTCGCTTCCCGGTGGCCACATCGAAGACCCGGGCTGTGAGATGCAGAGAGTCGCCGGCCGGGGTGAAGTCGCCCAGGACTACGGTCCATACCCCAGCCTCGCGGGCGAGCCGTCGGGCCATATCCAAGCCGATGTCATCCCCCACCTTGAGGCGGTGCTGGGCTAGCAGGTCGTGCAATCGCTCGTGGTCCACGACGGTAAGGTCGTTCCACTGGGACAGGTTGAGACCCAGCATGCTGACACTGCCGTCCCTCAGCCAGTCAACGGAGCGCTCATCGCGCAGGTTGTCGAACGGGAGAACCAGGATGGAATGCCGAGGATTGACGCCGCGGGGTGGTCCGGGGCTCCGCCGCACAAGGGCGACGGTGGCCACCAGGAGCACCAGTACTGCCGCCGTTGCCGCGAACACCCGCTGGCGGCCCTGCCGGATGGCAGGAGGCACTGGTCGCTCTCCAGCTACCGCCTGCCGGAACTCTTCGCCCGTCTGCCACCGATCGGAGGGCTGCTTCTCCAGCGCCCGCATTACTGCGCCGGCCAGCTCTCGCGGGGTTTCCGGACGTACACGCTCGACCGGCACCGGCCGCTGGGCGATGTGCTTGGAAACCACTACCCGGTGAGGGCCCTGGAAAGGAGGTTGCCCCGCCAGCATCTCATAGGCAACCACACCCAGGGCATACAAGTCGCTGCGGGTATCGATCTCCTCCCCGGCGGCCTGCTCAGGGCTCATATACACCGGCGTCCCGACCGCGACGCCCTGCCCGGTACCTGAGCCACCCGCCTCGGCAACCACGGCCCTGGCAATGCCGAAATCCGCCAGCATTGCTCGCCCGGTGGCCTCGTCCAGCAGCACATTCTCCGGCTTGACGTCACGATGGACCACGCCAGCCCGGCCCGATGCATCCAGGGCTGCGGCGAGGTCGGATAGGATCCGGCTCGCCTCCGGCGCTGCAATTCGACCTTCGCGGACCAGCTTCTGCCTGAGGCTCTCGCCCGCAACCTCGTCCATCACGTAATAGAGGAGGCCTTCCGCGCTCCCGGCCGCATGAACCGCCACGATGTTGGGGTGCCGCAGCCGCGCGATCGTCCTGGCCTCCGCCAGAAAGCGGCGCGTGATCGACTCGTGGGCGGCAAGCTCGGGATGAACGACCTTGATGGCCACCCGGCGATCCAGCGTGGTGTCGGTCGCAAGGAAGACCACGCCCATGCCACCGCGTCCCAACTCCCGCTCGAGCCGGTAGTGGGGCCCGAGCGCCGTTTGAAGCGCGGTAAAGAGGTCGATGGCCGTATCGCTCACGTCAGAGACCAGTGGGGGAGAAGTAAACAATACACCCGGTCTGCAGCCCGGCCACACCACCACGAAGCTGGCTGGAGGCAACCTGCATTGGATGCTTCAGGGCCCGCCAGGGTTGCCTTCGGCCTGGGTTCTCCACCGGGCATTTATAACCCGACGAGGCCGAGGTTCGCGCCGTTTCGGATTTAAACTCATTTGACGAGCCTGGGGTACTCTGCCGCACGACCTACCAAGAGGACAACGTGCGTTTTGAGTCAGAGAGGAGCAGTTCGCCACTGGTCGCCACTGTCTTGCTGCCGATCGAGCGACCGCGGGTGGATGCCGCGGGGAGTGGGTGTTTCGCGGTGGTGCACCGGGATTCGATACCCGAGGCAGTCCGGATGGTTCGGGAGCGTCCAGTCGACGCCGTCCTGGTGTCGGTGCACCGGTGTGGGCCGGAGCAGCTGGAAGTGTTGGGGCATTTGGTCCGGGAGTTCCCCGGAATCCCCACCGTGGCTCTGGTATCACAGCACGACCCGAGCGCCACCGAGATGCTCCTTCGGCTGGGAGCTTCCGGGGTCCGGCAAGTGGTCGATGTAACGTCGCCGACAGGTTGGAGCCGGCTTCGCCAGGTGGTGGGGCAGCCGGCCACGCGAGCAGTGGCGCGTATCCAGGGACCCATTCTCGATGCGCTGACCGACGCGCCGGCCGACACCAGGCTCTTTCTGGAAGCAATGATCCGCCTGGCGCCCGATACCCCCACGGTCACCAACCTGGCACAGCGGCTCTATGTGCGGCCGAGTACCCTGATGTCGCGCTTTGCCCGGGCCGGGCTCCCCTCGCCCAAGAACTATCTGGCGGCGGTGCGCCTGCTCCACGCGTCCTACCTCTTCGAGGCGTCAGGCCTTTCGGTGGCCGATGTGTCTTACCGCCTGGAATATTCCTCGCCGCAGAGCTTTGGCCGTCACCTGAGGGCCATGCTGGGTGTCACCGCTCTCGAATTTCGTCGCCGGTTTCCCTTCCCCGTGGCGCTGGAGCGGTTCATCGAGCTGCTGATTGTTCCGTACCTTGCCACCTGGAGAGCATTTCACCCGCTGGCCGCGGGAAGCTGGAGTGAGAGGTGAGAGGTGAGAAGTACCTCAGCGATTGTACTTCTTCAGCACGGCTCGCAGCTGATCGTGGGGTAGCGCCGGAACCCGCAAATCATCGGCGCCGGTCATGGTCTTGGCCGCAAGCATCGCGTTGATGATGGCCTCTTCCGTGGCCTGTACGGTGGCTTCGTAAACCGGGTCGATCCGCTCATCCTGGAGCATCGGGACCGCCGCCACTCCGAGGCTGTCTGCGGCTTTCGTCCGGGCGGTGGAAAAGGCGAGAAACAGGTCACCCGACCCGGCACCCGCAATGCCACCCATGCGCCCTACTCCGAGCGCCGCTCGGCGGGCTACCCGGCGCAGCTGATGAGGAAGCAGCGGGGCGTCGGTCGCAATGATGGCAATGATGGACCCATGCTCGCGCTCCCGGTCGAGTCCCCGGGGGCAACGCATGTTGGCCTGCTCTGGGGCCAGCGGTGTTTCGGTATCGTAACACGGCTTGGGCTCGGTGATTTCCTCGCCCACGGGCACACCTGCAATCCGAAGCTGTCGTCGAAGGCCGAAGTTACACTGTACCAGGACGCCGACGGTGAACCCGCCTGCCTTCCCCGACAACCGTCTGCTGGCCGTCCCGATACCGCCTTTGAACCCGAGGCACTGCATCCCCGTGCCGCCACCCACGTTGCCCTCCGCCACCGGCCCGGGCTTGGCGGCAGCCAGCGCGGCAAAGACATGTTTTTTGGTGACGTGAAAACCGTAGATGTCGTTGAGGTCGCCGTCCCAGGTCTCGGCCACGGCCGGCAGGCAGCAGTTGAATACCCCCGGCACCCGGGTCCGTCCCCACTCGATGATCGCGTCCCTGACAGTGCCGACGCTATTGGTATTAGTTATGGCGATGGGATAGAGCAGGAGACCATAGTCGTCGATCCACGGGGTGCCGGTCATCTCTCCGTTGCCGTTCAGGCTGAACCAGCCGGCGAAAACCTCCGCCAGGTCGCGAGTCCCGCGAGGAAAGATCGCGGTTACCCCGGTCCGTACCGGTCCGGCTCCCACCCGCAGCTTGCCCGACCCTGAGATCAGCGTGGCGTGCCCTACGGC
>JALYPB010000143.1 GCA_030856585.1 Gemmatimonadota bacterium
GACCGCATCCTCACCTACCGCCTTACCGCCTTACCGCCTTACGACGGCCGTCTCATCTCGGTCCACCGGTTCGTCGCGTCGAGCACCGCGAACACCGCGGCGCGCTCCGCACTCTCCTTGATCTCCGCCGTGCCGCTCAGCAGCAGCGTCTCCCGCCCGCCCAGACCCTGCACCGCCACGAAGGCGAACTCCCGGTCGAACCCCTCCACGATCTTGGCGCCCTCGAGCGCCAGCGACGAGTCCTTGAGCAGCCGGTCCAGCACCGTCACCGCCGCCTTGGCCGCGGCCTCGACCCGGTTCCGCGGCGTATCGGAGCTCTCCTCCTCCGCCGTCTCGGTATGATCCCGATAGGACAACGTCACCGATATCAGGATCCGGTGCGGCCGGCGGCCCGGCGCCACGGTGAGGTTCTCGAACAGCACCGCCCGCTGGAGCACCTGCTCCCGTACCGCTTCCCGCTCCAGCGCCTCGATCGGCTTCACATCCGCCGTTTGGGCGATGCTGATCTTCCGGTGGTCGATCTTGAGCCCGAGCTGCGCCAGCAGGGCCGACTCGATGTTCCGCACCAGCTGCTTCGGGGCCAGACCGGACGACGCCAGGACGTGGACCTCGCTCACCTCGCCCAGCGGCGTGGTGACCACCCGCGCCGAGAGGATGCCCTCCAGGCTGGTGAGCAGGTTCTCCGCCCGCCTGACACCCCAGGGATCGGGAATCGATTCGCCGGCGCCGGGACGGCCCGGCTGCCCTGCGCCCGTCGGCTTGGAACTGAACGGTCCGGTCATGAAGGCTATTGGCCTTTGGCTATGGGACTGTGAGACGGGAGTCAGGAGTCTGGAGTCAGGAGACTTCATTTCCTGATACCATTGATTCGCTCGACTCGGCTCGACTGCCACCCCCGGCTCCCGACTCCCGACTCCTGACTCCCACTACGCAACCGCATTGCGTCCCGCGGCCTTCGCACGGTACAACGCCCGGTCGGCGGAGACCAGCACGTCTCCCTCGGGCTCGCTCAGGTCGAACTCCGCCACCCCGACGCTCACGGTGATCAGTCCGGCCGGGTAGCCCAGCCTCCGCCCGATCCCCTCGATGCCGGCCCGGAGCGCCTCGGCAACCCGCGCGGCACCGTCCAGATCGGTGCGGGTCAGGATGACCACGAACTCGTCGCCGCCGTAGCGGGCCGCCACGTCCGAGGCGCGCACCGCGTGCTTGATCTCCTCCGCCACTGCCACCAGGATATCGTTGCCGGCCTCGTGCCCGAACTGGTCGTTCACCTGCTTGAACCGGTCCAGGTCGAGGAACAGCACCGCGAACCGCTCGCTGCTACGCTTGCTCCGCTCGATCTCGAACACCAGCCGCTCGCGCAGCACCCGGTAGGTCGAGAGTCCGGTGAGCTCATCGGCGGCGGCCTGCCGCTGCGCGACATCGGCCCGGCGCTCCTGGTACGGAGCACACTGCCGCATCGAGGCCCGGCCCAGCGCCGCCGCCTCGGCAAAGCGCTGGCAGGTGTCGAAGCCGCAGGCCCGGCAATCCCACGGGCGTCCGTTCGGCCCCTTCCCGATCTGGTCCAGGATCGCCGTGACCGCCACCGGATCGGGCCGGACCGGCCGCTCCTTGATGGCGAACGTGGCGCCGACACTGGCAACCACCGCGCTGTCCACCACCGGGTGCCGGCTCCGGGGCGGCTCGGTGCTGGCCAGCAGCTCCCGGCGCCAGAACAGCTCCTCCCGCGGCCCCGACAACGGGTGGTCCAGCGATCCCTCGGTCGAGAGAATATCCACGAAGCCGAGGTCGAGCCGGTCCACCGCCACCGCCCGCGCCACCGCCTTGAGCGCGTCCAGCCCCCGGAGCTTGCGGAACCGCCGGCTGGAGTAGCGAGCCTCCTCCAGCAGCGGCAGCGGCAGGCCACCCGCCGCGCTGAGATACCGCCGACGCTCCTCCGGTACCCGGTCGAAGAAGATCGGCTGGCTCAGTACGTTCGCGTCCCGGATCCGGAAGATCTGGTCCAGGTCGCTGAAGGTGATGGCTGCGTCGAGCTCGCTGCTGCTGAACGGCGGGCTGATTCCCGCATACACAATCTTGAGTCCAGCCCCATACTGTGCTCTCAAATATCGGGCCTCGGCCACAGGCGGGACCGTCACCGGGGCCAGATAGGGAACCAGCTCGGGGAACTGGAGCCGGACGGTGTCCACCACCACCGGATCGGTGGACCGGATGAGGGTCCCCCATGGCTCCTCTTCCCAGAGCTTAAGATATTCAGCCGCAACGAGTTCGTCACCGATAATTCCCCGGGTTACCGCCCGGAACCCGGCCGAGTAGCAGGCGTTGATGACCTGCTCCGGTGTGGCCGGATAGAAGTGGGCCACCGACTCGGGGCTGAGAATGAGGACACCATCGCCCTGGGCGGCGATGGCAAGAGCCCGTCCAATTTCGCCGTTTACCTTGACCGCGCCATGGGGGCAGGCCTGGAGGCACTGCCCGCAGCGAATGCAGGGCTCGTCCTCGACCTGGAGGAGCAGGGGCTCCTCCGCCGCCACCGCAATGGCATCGGTGGGGCAGACACGGACGCAGGCCAAGCACGCAACACAGAGCTCGGGGTCAATAACAAAATTCAAGGCTGGTCCGTCTGGGGAGGGTAGTATTTGCAATTTGACAGCAGGGACCGGGACTGTCAAGGCTTCGATAAGTGCAAAGTATTCATACAGTAGAACTTAGCGTAGTGCATTAGTCTGCAACTAGTCGGCATTCTGAAGTCAGGAATTGGGGTCCACGGTAGGGCGCAACCTGAGGCACCACTGACTCATAAGGGTACTCCCGACTCCTGTCACCCGACTCCCGACTACTCCAAATGATACGCCTTGATCTTCCGATACAGAGTCCGTTCCCCGATGCCCAGCACCTCGGCCGCCCGGCG
>JALYPB010000168.1 GCA_030856585.1 Gemmatimonadota bacterium
ATAACAAGGGCTGGCCCGGCGGATAGTCTCCCGCACGTGAGTACAGCATCCGAAGCAGATTGGACAGCGTGGTCACACTTCCCACCGAGGAGCGGGTGGTGGGGGACCCCCGCTGCTGCTGGAGCGCCACCGCCGGTGGCAAACCGTCGATGCGATCTACCTCCGGCACGGCCATCTGATGGAACAGCCGGCGGGCATAGGGCGACACTGATTCCAGGTACCGCCGCTGCGCCTCGGCATACAGCGTACCGAACGCCAGCGACGACTTGCCCGAGCCGGAGACGCCGGTGAACACGACCAGGGCGTCGCGCGGAATATCGAGATCCACGTTCTTGAGGTTGTGCTCCCGTGCACCACGGACGTGGACCAATCCGGTCGAGTCCTTGGCTGCGGCAATTCGGGAGTACGGTCGGTCGGTTCTCATCGTTCAGCCCGCTCCCTGATGCCGGAGGGTGACGTCGGGAGAAAAGCCTATTCGAGGCATGACTAGATTGCTGTGTCGCATGACCCGCCCAGGAGTGATTCAGCCTTGACCCGAGTCGCGGTCGTCGGAGCCGGCGCTGCTGGCACCATGGCGGCCATCTTTGCGGCCGAGACCGGTGCGGAGACGGTGCTGCTGGAGCGCACCCGCGACGGAGGGCGCAAGATTCTCATCAGCGGCGGCGGCCGCTGCAACATTCTCCCAGCGAGAGTGGACGAGCGCCGGTTCGTCACCGATTCGTCCCCCAACACGCTGCGAAAGATGCTCCGGTCATGGCCCTTGGCAGAGCAGATCGCGTTCTTCAACGGCGAGCTGGGATTGTCGCTGGTCGAGGAGGAAGAGTCGGCCAAGCTTTTTCCGGCGTCGAATCGCGCACGCGATGTGAGGGACGGGCTGCTGGCGCTGTCGGCACGCCGCGGCGCGCAGTTCCTGTCCGGCACGGCGGTCACAGGTCTCGTGCCTTCGGACGTTGGGTGGAAGGTGGAGCGCGACGGTGCCCCGCCCCTCACGGTGGACGCCGTGATTGTCGCCAGCGGAGGGCTCTCGGTGCCCAGCACGGGAAGCGACGGCCGGGGCCTGGCGATGCTGGCGGCGCTGGGACATACCATCCATACCACCTATCCCGCGCTCACCCCGGTGGTGGCGGAGCCGGCACCGTTGAGCACCCTGGCGGGCGTCTCCCTTCCGGTAACCATCACAGGCCGCGACAGCCTTCGACAGGCAAGCGCCACCGGTGGTTTCCTCTTTACCCACCGAGGCTACAGCGGCCCCTCGGTGCTGGATGTCTCCCACGTCGTGGCGCGCTCGAGACTCGAAGGGGGTAGTGACGCCCGCCTCTCGGTCCGCTGGACTCGGCTCGACGAGGCCGGCTGGGAGGCGGCGCTCAAGCCGGAGGGAACCCGGACGGTCGCCGGCGTGCTTCGGCGAGAGCTGCCCGAGAGGCTGGCCGACGCGCTGGCCGGAATGGCGGGGGTTCCGCCGTCGCGACCGCTGGCTCAGCTTGGGCGGGAGGAGCGGCTACGACTCATCGAGATACTGGTGCGTGGCGAGCTCCCGTGGACCGGGGACGAGGGGTACAAGAAGGCCGAGGTGACTGGAGGCGGCGTGAGTCTGGCTGAGGTTGATCCCCGAACCATGGAAAGCCGCCGGCATCCAGGGCTCTACCTCTGTGGCGAGGTGCTGGATGCGTTCGGGCCAATCGGCGGGTACAACTTTCTCTGGGCCTGGGCAACCGGCCGAGCGGCGGGCCTGGGTGTTGCCGGGAAGGGAGTCTAGCAGGGACGAGGCGCTACCTCCTCGAGCTCCTCGGCGTGGCAGTCTTTGCCGTTGGAGGCGGCACGCTGCGCGATCTCCTGCTCGACCGACATCCCATCTTCTGGATCGCCAATACCACCCACCTGTGTCATTCTTGGAGCGACGGCGGTCACGCTGGCTTACGTCCGCTTCTGGATTGCAACCCAGCGCGCGTTGCTCGTGGCCGATGCCCTGGGCCTGGCGTTCTTCACCATCGCCGGGGTGCAGGTCACCGAGCAGGCGGGGTATTCCGATCTGATTGCTCTCCTGATGGGGACGATCACCGGGGTGGCCGGGGGCGTGTTCCGCGACGTACTCACCACCGAAATCCCGCTGGTGATGCGCCCCGGCCGCCTGTATGCTACCGCGGCGATCATCGGGGCCGTGAGTTATCTGCTGTTGGAGGGTGTGGGGGTTCCGCCGGGCATGGCAGCGTTGGGCGGTATGGGGATCATTGCCGGCCTGCGTCTGGCGGCGATTCTCTGGCGGCTGGAGCTGCCGGCGGTCCGGCTGCCGGAGGATGACGCGGGTTGACGTACTGCCAAGGTGCCTGTACATCAGGGGTTC
>JALYPB010000174.1 GCA_030856585.1 Gemmatimonadota bacterium
TTTCAATCCTCTCCGCCTTCTCCGTCTTCTCCGCCCTTTCCGCCTATCTTAGATCCATGCCCACACCCGAGATCGATCTCGTCGTCTACCCGGACGAGTGCGACGCCTTCGGCCACCTCAATCAGGCCTCGTTCCTCAGCCTGTTCGAGCGGGCCCGGTGGGAGATGCTGCGCGGTGGCCCGGGCATGGACGTCTTTACCCGGGGAGGCGCCTGGCCTGCCCTGCGCAAGACCATCATCGACTACCGGGCGGCCGCATTCCCGGGCGATGTGCTTCGCTTTCAGCAGGTGCTCACCCACCACGGACGCACCAGCTTTACGATGCGCCAGACCGCGCGACGAGTTCGCGACGACGCCCTCATTGCCAGCGCGGAATTCGTTTTCGTCTGTATCGATCGGGACGGCAGCCCAATTCCGGTGCCGCAGGAATTCAGCGAATACATGAACGCCCGGCGCGATTCTCCGGGGAACGTCCAGCGTATCACGGTGCACGGAGTAAGCCTGGCGGTCGAGGAGCGAGGCGAAGGCCCCGCTGTCCTCTTCGTCCACGGCTACCCGCTCGATCGCACCATCTGGAGAGAGCAGATCGGAATGCTGGAGGGGTTCCGGTGTATCGCGGTCGATCTGCGTGGTATGGGCCAGTCTGACTCCCCGGATCTCGGCTACAGCATGTCGATCTATGCAGCCGATCTCGCGGCACTGCTGGACGTCCTCGGCGTGGACGACGTGGTACTCTGCGGACTGTCGATGGGCGGCTACGTGGCGTTCGAGTTCCTGCGGCAGTGGCGCTCCCGGGTTCGCGGCCTGGTGCTGATGAGCAGCCGGGCGGACGCGGATGCTCCCGAAATGCGACGAGCCCGCGATGCGGCGGCGGCCACCGCGCGGGAGCATGGCGCGGCAGCGATTGCTGAATCGATGCTTCCGAAGATGCTGGCTTCAACAACGCTCAGCCGGCGGCCTGACGTCGCCGAGCGAGTTCGCGCAATGATGGCCAGAACTCCGGTGGCCGGGATCGTGGGGGCACTATCCGCCATGCGGGACCGGGAGGACAGCCACTCTCTCCTGCCAACCCTTTCCGGTGTCCCGACACTGGTGGTGGTGGGTGAGGCCGACATTCTGACCCCGCCTGACCAGGCAAAAGCGATGGCCGCGGCGATCCCCGGGGGTCGCCTTGCGGTCGTCCCTGGAGCGGCTCACCTGCCGCCGGTGGAACAGCCCGATGCTACTACCGCCATCTTGCGGGAATTCCTGAGATCGCTGGGCTGAAACCTTCGGGCGGGGCGGCGCGTTCTATTCTGTGGCGGCAGGACCGACAGGTCTCCGCTGAAACAGGAGGTCCTTCCAAACTTCGGCTCCGGGATCGCGGCCACGCAGTTCGATCCCGGGGCTCCTTTCTTTGTGGGCTATTGGCAATTGGCTATGGGCTAGAACGCAAGACTAAAGACCCTCCTGGATATCCAAGGAGGGTCGCTTGTTTGTGGAATAACAATAGCCCACAGCCAATAGCCAATAGCCCTTCTACCTCTTCGGCCGTCCCGGCGGCGCGTCGCTGTTGAACACTTCCTTGTTCTTCTCTATGTACTCCACCATCGGGGGCGGCACGTCCTCCTCGGGGAAGATGGCCGTCACCGGACACTCCGGCTCACAGGCGCCGCAGTCGATGCACTCGTCAGGGTGTATGTAGAGCTGGTCCTCGCCCTCGTAGATGCAGTCCACGGGACACACATCCACGCAGGCGCGGTCCTTCACCCCGATGCAGGCCTCGACTATCACATAGGTCATGCCGCGGCTCCTCCGCCGAATTCGTACTCGAACCTGAACCTCGAAAAGGTATACGAAAGGTCCTGTTGCCGCGCAAGGGCTCCGCACTCCCTTATTTTGCTCTTCCATGCTCCGATTCCCTGTCATCCTCGTCTGTCTCTTCGCCGTGTCCCCGGCGAACGCTCAAACCTGCCCGGCGGCGCGTACGGCCCTCGTCCTCTCGGGTGGCGGCGCCAAGGGTCTGGCGCATATCGGCGTCCTGCGGGTGCTGGACAGCCTGGGAATCCGGCCTGACCTCGTCGTGGGCAGCAGCATGGGAGCCATCATCGGCGGGATGTACGCCAGCGGATACACTGGACGGGAGATCGATTCATTGGCTCGCGCCCTGCCGATGGCCGATCTGTTTCGAACCTACCAGCCTCGGGCGCCGCGCTCGCTGGGACTGATCCAGCCCCTGGTAGTGTGGGAGCAGGGCGCGCGGAGATTCACCATTCAGAGCGCAGCGGTCGAGGAGGCCGAGGTCAATGCGCTGGTCAATGGTGCGATGCTCCGGGGAAATCTGCTCGCGCGAGGCAACTTCGATTCGCTGCCGATTCCCTTCCGTGCGGTCGCCGCCGATCTGGCTGACCGAAGGCCGGTCGTCCTTGCCAGAGGAGACCTGGCCCGGGCCGTCCGGGCCAGCTTCGCCATTCCATTGGTGTTTGCGCCGGAGTCGCTGGACGGCCGTATCCTCGCCGATGGCGGGCTTGCCGCCAACATCCCGGTAGCGGTGGCCCGAGCTGAAGGTGCTGCACGGGTGATCGTTTCCGACGCCACCGAGCGCCCGAGCGACTCCGTCGACCTGTTCTCGCCGATCGGTCTGGCGGATCGGCTCCTTGGCTTCCTGTTTGAGCAAGGTGCTGATTCGCTCGGCGCAGAGGACATTCTGGTGCGGCCGGCGGTAGAAGGATTCCCCAGCCTCAACTTTTCTGCCGCTAACGTTGACCGTCTGATCCGTTACGGCAGCGGGGCGGCTGACACGGTGCTTTCCCGGGCTCGTTGTCTGCCCCGTCGCCCCATGGCCGCGCCGGCGGCGTTGCCCCGCAGGCTCACGGGTCTGACCATCGAGGGAAGCAACGCCTCGGAGGGCCTCGCGCTTCGTCGCCTTCTGGGTCTGGGATTGGGCGACAGTCTGGATGCTGATCTGCTTCACAGCCGGGTGCGGCAGCTCGCCCATTCGGAGGCGTATCAGGCAGTCTGGTTGATGCCCCGCGGTGCCGGCGATTCCGTGGCTTTCGACGTATCGCTCCAGCGGGCTCCCCGGAGAGTGGCGGGGCTGGGTCTCGCGTATGACAACGAGCTCGGCGGCCGCATGTGGGTGGGAGCCGTGGAACGCCGCGTGTTCGACCTCGCGCTGGAAGGCAGCACGGCGCTCTTTCTGGGTGAGTTCCGAAAAGAGCTCTATCTCGGCTTGCGAAGAAACTACCAGCTGGGGAGGCAGTTGATGACGCCGGCCTTCA
>JALYPB010000186.1 GCA_030856585.1 Gemmatimonadota bacterium
CAGATCAGCCGCGAGACGGCCTCTCCGCTCGGCGTCGGCCAGCTGCCGCCGCTCGATAACCAGCTCGCGCTCGGTGGCGGAGAGCGCGCTCTTCATTGCGCCGACTCCCACCTTGGCCTCAAGGAGAGCCTCGCGCAGGCCGGCCAGGTAGGCCCGGGGATCGGAGCGGGAGTGGTCGCGAAACAGCTTCTCCAACCGGGCCTTTACACTCTCGAACACGGCCGGCGCACACCCGTCATCGTCTCCACCTCGGGGCTCTTCAGGCAGGAATGCAGACTAAGGGAGAGCGAATGTTAGGACTGCACCGGAATAGCGTCAAGCGAACGGCCCTATGCTGGCAGCCGGTTTCGCGCTATTATCGGGCTCCCCCGATATTCAGCACGATCATCGACCGCAGAGGCCAGCAGTGGCGCTCACCCTGCGCAGCTTTCTCGAGTCTCTCGACCGTTTCCGCACTCGCCATCGGCGCCGGCTGCCGTTTCTGACGCCGGCCGTTGAGCGGCGACGCCCGCGCATTGCGGCCGAGAACTATGCCGCCCGGCACTCGATCGAGCACACGCTGGACCGAAAGGCCGAGCTGCGCCGGCTGGCTCCTACGCTCCCGTCGGCCGCCGAGCGCTATCATCAGCTTCTCACCTTCGAGCTTGAAGGGCTTCGGGAGCTGGTGAGCGCGCTACACGCCGTCGCGGGGGACCGCGAGCTGCAGGAGTGCCTGGCAGAGGCTGCGCTCCAGATGGAGCGGCTCGAGATCGAGATTACCTGGTGCGACCATCTGCCATTCAAAGACGCCGAGACTGTGGCGGCACCGGGATAGCGCTGTGCCTGAGTCCCTGGACCGGAGCCGCTGGACTGGGGTATGGAACCGTCTTGGAGCCGAGGGAAACGGGCTCTCTATCTTTGCCACCCTGGAGGCCGCCTACACCGAGCCGGGCCGGGCCTACCACACGGCGGCGCACATCCGCGACTGCCTCGACCAATTCGATCTGTGCCGCCTCACGGCAGCGCGCCCCGACGAAGTCGAGGCTGCGATCTGGTTTCACGACGCAGTCTACCTGCCAGGGGCCCCCGACAATGAAGAACGCAGCGCGCAGCTGGCCGGCACGACCCTGGCCGGCGGAGGCGTGCCGGCAGAGGCGGCGCGTCGAATAGCCGAGCTGGTGCTTGCCACCCAGCATCTCACCATTCCCAGGCAGCCGGACGCCGCCTTTCTCTGCGACATCGACCTGTCAATCCTGGGCCGCACTCCCGAAGCATTCGATGAATTCGAGCAGCGAATCCGGCAGGAGTACGCCTGGGTGCCGGAGCCGGTGTATCGGAGTGCGCGGATCGAGATCCTGGAGGGATTTCTGGCACGGCGCTCTATCTATCAGACCGAGTTTTTTCGGGACCGCCATGAGGCGCAGGCGCGGGCCAACCTGGCGCGAATCCTGAACCGCACATGAGGCCTCGGGGCCTCATCCCTCGGGCCGGAGAGTTATCTTAGCTTTCATGCTCAAGGTCCTGGTTTCCGCACTTTTCCTGACGGCGGGCTGCACCGGCTCGGGTGAACGCCCTCCTTCGGCGGCGTGTGGACTGGCCTCGCTCGCGGGGCCCACCGCACTCCTGGGGCAGTTCAGCATTCCGGATCAGACGCTGGGTACGCCGCCGCGTAATCTCCCCGAGCAACTGGTGGTCCGATTCGTTGCCGGGCCCGCATATCCCGCTATCGTCGGTCGGGCAGATTCGCTGTGGATCATCGGGCTCCAGGGCACCGTTCCACCGAAGGTGAAGCCCGGGTTCGGCGTGCTGGTACTCGATCCGGATGAGCGGGCACGGGGCGTGGTGCTGTACGAGGGTACCCCGGTCGAGGGGGCACCGGAGATTGGGCGGGTGTCGGTTGGGGATAACACGGTCCCGTTGATCGGCATCCAGCTGGACCCGGCAAAGATCGAGGATCCCCGCTGCCCGCTCTTCCCCGACACGGTCATCCAGTGAGTCTGGCGCGCATCGCGGTGAGCGGCGTAGTCCGCACCTGGGACGGCGCGGACCGAACCGGCGTCAACGCCGCCTATGTGCGGGCCCTTCTGGCCGCGGGAGGCGTTCCCCTCATTCTGTCGCCGCTGATGGGAGCCTCGCTCGCCGGATCCGCACTCGACGGCTGTGATGGACTTCTGCTGACGGGCGGGGAAGACATCCATCCCACCTGGTACAGCGCCGAGCCATCGCCGCTGCTCAGCCCACCCAGCCGGGAGCGGGACCTATTCGAGCTGGCCCTCTTTGCCATCGCCCGACAGCGGGAGCTACCGATCCTGGGCGTCTGCCGTGGCATTCAGCTCATCAACGTGGCCCTCGGCGGCACTCTGTTTCAGGACCTCCCTTCCGAGCGGCCCGGCACCGTGGATCACAGTCCACTCGGCGCGCGCGACAACCGCAGCCATCCGGTACGGATCCAGGCCGGCAGCCGGGCGGCGGCGGCGCTGGAAACCACCAGTGTGACGGTGAACTCGATACACCATCAGGCGATCAAGGATCTCGCGCCGGGTCTGGTCGCAACCGGGTGGACCAATGATGGCCTGATCGAGGCGGCGGAGAGTGGTCCCGGAAGCTCCTGGATCCTGGCGGTTCAATGGCACCCTGAGGAGATGCACGCGGACCGTCTGGCACCGGAGCACGGTCTGTTCTCGGCGCTGGTGAACGAGGCGGGTCTGGCCCGGCGGGGACTAGTGGGGGGACGACGGAAAGAAGACGCGATCGCTGACGCCGTTGAGCGCGCCCCGTAGGGCCGGAAAGCGATCTCCGGCGGTGCGGAGCACCAGCTCGAGGCCATACTGAGCTGCCAGCGCATGATCGGATGCCAGGCTGAATCCCCGGCTCCCGAGCGCATCATAGTAGCTCACATCCGGCCCTGCTTTGCGCAGCCGCCGAGCGGCGATATAATCGGGAAAGAGTCCCGTCAGCCACAGCGCGTAGTTGCCCAGGTGGACCATCACTTTAAAGCGACGGTCGCCCGCGGTGGCCTCCAGGTCGGTCAGGATATCGACCATATACCGGTGTTGCTGGTCGTCGTTCCAGTCCACCCGCCAGGCTCGGTCCCGCTGTCCGAACTCCATCAGCAGGGCGGCCAGATAGTCGGCCAGATCGCGGTCGTCCAGATCGGCGCCGCGCAACGCATGCCGTACCAGGACATAGAAAAAGAGCGCCTCGGATGGAAGGAGCATCGAACGCACTGTCAGCAGCCGCTCGGCCAGATCTGGCGCGTCGAGCAGTGAGTCGGGTCCCTCAGTCATCAGCCGCCGCTCCAGATAGGCGCGACGGTGGGCGGACCCACGGCTCAGCAGCAGGATCACCAGCTGCAGGTCTGCCGCAGTCAGGCGGCCCCGCGTATTCGCACGGATCATGACGAACCCTCCATCAACGAAACTTTTGCCGGAACTCGACAGCAGCGACGCTCCTACCGATCTCGACCTCGTCCGCCGGCTTACGGCATTCGGCCAGGAAGTGGCCGGCACCCTGCGCCGTGCCTCGGTGATCGATCTCCTGGTCCGGCACGTGAGGGAGTCGCTGGCCCCCAGCGAGATCGCGATCGCCCTGTTTCAGCGCGAGGCCGAGACCATCGACTTTGTTCTGGGCTGGCCGCCGGGCCGAACCAACCCTCGCCCCCTGTTGGAGCTGGCCACCCGCCGGGGGGCCCTGCTCATTCATGACGGACTGGACGCCATACTGAGGGAAGCCGGCCTTACTCCGCCGCCACTGACGGCAGGAAGCTGGCTGGTTGCGCCGTTCATTGCTAAAGGAAGGGTAACGGGGGCCATCGCCGCGCGCGGTGAGGCAGGTCGCTTCGGGCCGGCCGACCTGGTGCTGCTCGAAGGGCTCGTGTCGCAAGCGAGCATTGCCCTCGAGAGCGCCCGGCTGGTAGACCTTCACGATGATGGCCGGCGGACCTGGCAGGAAGTGGTGGATGCCATCTCCCCGGCGCTGTGCATCGTGGACCGGAGCGGGGCGATCCGCCGCGCCAACCGGGCCTTTGCCGACCTGGTCAACGCTCCCCCCGCCAGCCTCATCGGACGGCCGTGGCAGGCGTTCATCCCGCCCGAGTGGGCCACCGATATCCAGCGGGCTCTCGATCAGCAAGGAGCGGGCCGGGAGGTCGAGCTGCGCACCGGTGAGCGGACCTATGCCGTTACCGCGGTGCCGATTAGCAGCAACGACCGCAGCGCCGTGGTGCTCCTGTTCGACGACCAGACCGAGCGGCGCCGATTGCAAGACCAGCTGATTCAGTCGGAAAAAATGTCGGCCATCGGGCAACTGATTGCAGGCATCGCCCATGACCTGAACAACCCCTTGGCCTCGGTGCTCGGGTTTGCGGACTTCCTCACCGAGGTGCCCCACATTCCGCCGAACATACGCGAGCCGCTCACCGTCATCCGGGAGGAGGCCGAGCGGGCCTCGAGCATCGTCAGAAACCTGCTGGGCTTTGCCCGGAAGCAGGACCATCAGCGCCGTCCCACCGCGCTGAAGCCACTCCTCGACGGCACCTTCGTGCTGCTGCGGAACCAGCTGATGGCACACCGGGTGGAGGCCCGGATCGAAGTCGAGCCCGATCTGCCCATGCCCGACATAGATCCCAACCAGATCCAGCAGGTCTTCGTCAACCTCATCAACAATGCGGCTCAGGCCGTAGCCTCCACCGGACGACCCGGCACGGTCATCGTCCGCGCCCGGCGCTGGCTGGACGGGGTAGCGATCGACATTATCGACGACGGTCCCGGCATGTCCGAGAACCTGGCCACGCAGGTCTTCGAGCCTTTCTTCACGACCAAGGCGGAGGGCGAAGGCACCGGTCTGGGACTCTCAATCAGTCAGGGAATCGTGAAAGAGCACGGCGGACGGATCATGCTTTCGAGCGAGGAGGGCAAGGGGTCTACGTTCACGGTTCAACTTCCAATCTGCACCCGCGCCTCGACACCGCCTGCTGACGACGTCACCCGGGCTCCGACTCGGCGGCTCCGGGTACTGGTGGTCGACGACGAGCCGCACATCCTGCACTATATGAGAGCCACACTGGAGGCATGGGGACACATCCCCGTAGTTGCCGGCGATGGTGAGGAGGGGCTCTCCCGAGCTACCACCGAGCAATTCGACCTGATCATCTCGGATCTCCGCATGCCTCGTTACGGGGGCCGCGAGTTTTACGAGGAGCTCTCCCGCCGCAACCCGGCGATGGCGGCCCGGCTCGTCTTCAGCACCGGTGATACGGTGCGCGGAGACACCCTGGCCTTTCTCGAGACGCTCGACCGCCCCTACCTGCACAAGCCGTTCAGCCTCGCCGAGCTTCGTACCCTGCTGGGGGATGTGGTGCGGGACAGCGGACCCCAGACGGTGGTGCGCGAAAGTGGCAGCTGGCCGGCGGACGCTCTACCCAGGACGTGAGCCTGGCTATCGTCCACGTGGCCTCGGGCCGCGAGTGGCGAGGTGGTCAACGGCAGGTATGGCTGCTCGCCCGCGCGCTCGGACAGAGCGGGGCCAAGCAGGTCGTGATCACCGGGGCTGGAACCGAGCTGGCCCACCGGCTTCAGTCCTCCGGTGTCAGGGTTCGGGAGGCTGCCTGGAAGGCGGGACTGGACCCGCGCGTCCTATGGCCCATTTTGCAGGAGCTCCGCCGTCCGAACACCGTCCTCCACGCCCATGACGCCCACTCCCTCACCCTCGCCGGTGCCTGCTCCGCCCTGACCGGGGCTCCGCTGGTCGTTACCCGCCGCGTCATTTTCCCCCTTCGGCGACGGGGCTTCTGGCTCCGGGCCCAGCGCGTGATTGCGATCTCCGAGGCGGTCCGGAACGCGCTCGTCGCCGACGGGGTGCGCCGGGAGCGCATCGTGCTGGTCCCGTCGGCTGTCGATGTCGAGGACTCCCCAACTCCCATCCCGGCTTCGATCCGACACGCGCTGGGTCTCCCAGAAAATGGACGGCTAGCGGTCAGTCTGGCCGCACTGACCCCGGAAAAGGACCAGTCTACGATGGTTGCGGCCGCGGGCCTGCTGGTCCGGGACTTGCCCAATCTGCACTGGGTTATTGCTGGAGAGGGGCCCCTTCGGAGTCTGCTGGAGCAACGCATTGCAGCCGCCGGTCTGAGTGGACGATTTCATCTGGTGGGGCAGCTCCCCGACCCCCACACCGCGCTCGCCGGGGCAGATGTCTGTGTGCTCAGCTCGACCTCGGAGGGGTTGGGAAGCTCAATTCTGGCCGCCATGGCAGTAGGGGTGCCGGTAGTAGCCACCCGCGTGGGAGGTATTCCCGAGCTGCTCGGCACCGGAGCCGGCCTGATGGTTTCCCCGGGCGACCCGGCCGGCTTTGCAGCAGCGGTCCGGCGGGTACTCACCGAACCGGACCTCCGGGAGAAACTGATCAGAATCGGGCGCGCGGAATCGGTACGTTTCTCGGTTCGCGGGATGGCAGAGCGGGTTCTAGGGGTTTATCGTTCGTGCGTCCATTCTCTTGACGGCTCATGATTTACGTTTGCATACCGAGTTACAATGAGGCCCCCACCATCGGGCTTCTTCTGTGGAAGATTCGGCAGGTATTCGCCGGCTTCCAGCGGGAGTACCAGATGCTGGTTTTGGACGATGGGTCCACTGATTCCACCCCGGAGGTCCTGGAGCGGTACACCCGGGTGCTTCCGTTGAGCGTCGTTCGCCACCCTGAGCGCCGGGGTTATGCCAATAGCATCGAAGAGCTGCTGCGGCTGGCCGTGGATCGGACCGACCGTCCGAAGCGGGACTGCGCCATCCTCATGCACGCCGATTTTGCCCACGGCCCCCATTTCA
Source organism: Gemmatimonadota bacterium (assembly GCA_030856585.1). Classification (GTDB taxonomy): domain Bacteria; phylum Gemmatimonadota; class Gemmatimonadetes; order Gemmatimonadales; family GWC2-71-9; genus CAVVWJ01. The sequence goes on from JALYPB010000186.1 coordinate 6,801, forward strand.
TCCCCGACCTCGTGCGTCGGATCGAGAGCGGTGCGGATATCGTGATTGCGCAGAGCAAGCTGGAAGGAGAACCGTCTCGCGTCCGGCGCTGGATTCGCCGGGCTGCCCCTCATCTGCTGCGGGGAGCGGTTTCCGTGCCCGGCGTAACCGACGTGGTCTCCGGGTTCTCGGTTTTTCGGCTCGTCACTCTGCGGAACGCCTTTCGCGGCGCTCCCGGCCGGCTGCTCGTCACCGAGGGCTGGGCCGCCAACGCCGAGCTGTACGGCCGTACGTCACGTCATGCCCGGCGGGTGGAGACCATTTCGGCGGTGGAACGGCGAGATCTGAGGCAACGGGAAAGCCGGGTCAGCTCGTGGGCTCCAATGATCAACGTCTGGCGTTCCCGCGGATCTCTGAGTCATCTGCCGCCGGCGCAAGCCGGCGAGCCGACCCCCGGTAGGGAGCCGCAGCGCCAGGCAGAGGTGGCCTCGCCGTGACCAGCCTGAGGGTCGCGATAGCATTTCTGCAGGCAGCTTCCCCCGCGCCGGCTCCAACGCCACCCGCCGCCTACCCCTTTGTCGTCGGCGAGAAGCTTAGTTACAGCGCCAAGCTGGGGATGCTGAATCTGGGGTCGGCCACGCTGGAGGTTGCCTCGCTAGACACCGTGCGCGGGGTGGAAAGCCTGCGGCTCAGGTTCCGGCTCAAGGGCAAGACCGCGTTCTACTCGCTCGACGATGTGCTGGAGTCGTGGGTCGGCACCGCCGATCTGCATTCCCGCCGGTTCGTGCAGGATTTCGAGGAGAACGGCAAGTCCTTCGACCGCCGGTACGAGATCTACCCCGACTCCGGATTTTTCCGCGAGAAGGGCCGGGACACGGCCTGGCCTACGCCAGCCCAGCCGCTCGACGATGCTGCGTTTTTCTATTTCGTCCGGGTCACTCCGCTCGAGGTGGGCAGGAAATATTCCTACGATCGGTACTTTCGGAAGGAAAAGAACCCGGTCACCATCGAGGTGCTCAAGCGGGAGAAGCTGGAGTTGCCCGACGGAAGCAAGGTCAACTGCCTGGTGCTCCATCCCACGATTGATACCCGTGGGCTCTTCTCCAAGCGTTCGGAAACGCGCATCTGGCTGACCGACGACGCTCGCCGGCTCCCGGTGCAGATTCGCACTAAATTTCCCTTTGGTACCATCACCCTCCGGCTCAAGGACATGGTTCTGCCCGGCACGACCAGTTCGGCCATGAGTCGCTGATCGTGCCCTATCGCGAGGCCGACCTGAGCCGCCTCACGACCATTCCGGTCGGCGGGCGGCGGAACAAGGTCGACCAACGGCTGCTGGCTGCGCCCCCCGGAACGAACCGCTCTTTTTCCGCCTTCCTCCAGAGCCTGCCTGACATTCTGGCCGCCCACGACCTGCGTGAAGTGATCCAGGCGGTGGCCGTAGCCGCCCGTGAGGGTCGGGGAGTGATTCTGCTGCTGGGTGGTCATGTAGTAAAGGTGGGGCTGGGCCCGCTGATCAACACCTGGCTGGCCCGGGGGATCGTCACTCATGTGGCGATGAACGGTGCCGCCGCCATTCACGACTTCGAGCTGGCCGCATTCGGCGGTACCAGCGAGGATGTGGAAGCCGGCTTGGGCGACGGCAGCTTCGGGATGGCTGAGGAGACCGGGGCCGAGATGAACGCGGCGATTGGCGCCGCAGCGCGCGCCGGGCAAGGAATGGGGGAAGGCCTGTCCCGGGCGCTGGCGACACGCAAGCAGCTTCCTGGATCGGAGGCCTCGATCCTGCTGGCGGCCCAGGAGCACGATGTTCCCATTACCGTCCACGCCGCGATCGGAGCCGAGATCATCCACCAGCATCCAACCGCCGACGGCGCGGCGGTGGGCGCAACCAGCCACCGCGACTTCCGCCGGCTTGCCGCCTCGATTCCTGATCTGCATCAGGGTGGCGTGGTGCTCAATCTCGGGAGCGCGGTGTTGATGCCGGAAGTCTTCCTCAAGGCCCTGACGATCGCCCGCAACCTCGAGGGCGGGAAACCCACTCACTTCACGGCCGCCGACTTCGACATGCAGCGGCACTACCGGCCGCGGGTCAACGTGGTGCAACGGCCCACCCGCGCCGGTGGCAGCGGTTTTCTACTTACCGGGCATCATGAGATTCTGATTCCGCTGCTGGTGTGGGGGGTGCTGGAGGCGATAGAGGGCACCACACAGAAGTCGAAATGAGGACGTCGAGATAAAGACGTCTAGGTAAAGACGTCTACTTTCGAGCCGTAGACTTCTTCACCTAGACGCTTCACCTCGACTTTTTTATCTAGACCTCGTCACTTGTCACCGCTCCCCGGCAATCATCTCCCGCACTCGTGCCGCCGTGCCTGGGGCAAAGACCTTCAATACCAGATAGATCATGAAGCCCACGAAGGCGAACCAGAGCGCCGCCCCCAGCAGTCCCAGGAACAGGCCGAACAGGCTGAAGACGACTTTCAACAGAAAGATCGTCACCACCGCGAACACCGCGAATCCAAACAGGTTCCGGAACATTCTCGTTTCCTCGTGAGAGCGGGTCAGGCCGCAGTACGCCCGGACGTTTCAAATAGTTTCATCCGGTCCAGGTGACGCCCAGCTACGACGTAATCGTAATCGGCGGTGGCGCCGTCGGGGCCGCGTGCGCCCGGGAGCTCACCGCGGCCGGCCGCAAGGTGGTGATCCTGGAACGGGGCGGTCGCATTGGGCAAGCCTGGCAGGCTGCGGGTGGAATGCTGGCGCCCCAGATCGAGGCCGACGCCAGCGACCCCCTGCTCAGCCTCGGTCTGGTTGGCCGTGACCACTATCAGCCTCTGGCGGCCGCCCTCCTGGAAACCACCGGTATCGACCTCGGCTTATGGCAGGAAGGCATCGCCCGGGTGGCGGGCAACGATGTCGAGGC
>JALYPB010000190.1 GCA_030856585.1 Gemmatimonadota bacterium
CGAAGGCACCTCCCGGGTTTCCGGCCTGAACCTGACCGACGACGAGCTCAAGCAGTTCGACCGGGTGGTCATCACGGCCTGCGGGACGTCCTGGCACTCAGGGATCATCGGCGAATACATGCTGGAAGAGATGGCGCGGTTGCCGGTCGACGTAGAGTACGCCTCCGAGTTTCGCTACCGGAACCCGGTGGTTGACGGTCGCACCCTCGTCATCGGGATCTCCCAGTCGGGTGAGACCGCCGATACGCTGGCCGCCATCCGCGAGGCCAAGCGTCGCGGCGCCCGCACCATCGGCCTGGTGAACGGGGTTGGCTCGACCATCGCGCGGGAAGTGGACGGCGGGATCTACCTGCACGCCGGACCTGAAGTAGGCGTGGCCAGCACCAAGGCCTTCACCAGCCAGGTGGCCGCGCTTGCCCTGATCTCGCTTCGCATCGCCCGGCTCCGGAACCTGAGCATTCTCCAGGGCCGGGAGTTTATCAACGCCCTGCAGAAGCTCCCCGACCAGGTGGCCCAGATCCTGGAGCGTACCGGCGAGATCGAGCAGCTGGCCGACCGCTTCCTCCGGACCACGCGGAATGCCCTCTACCTCGGCCGTGGGGTGAACTTCCCGGTCGCGCTCGAGGGGGCCCTCAAGCTCAAGGAAATTTCCTATATCCATGCAGAAGGCTACCCGGCGGCGGAGATGAAACACGGGCCGATCGCCCTGATCGACGAGAATATGCCGGTGGTGTTCATCGCCCCACGGGACGCGGTCCACTCGAAGATCGTGTCCAACATCGAAGAGGTGAAGGCGCGGGGTGGCAAGGTCCTTGCATTGATCAACGAGGGGGACACGGAGATCGAGCGGTTGGCCGACGCCACGTTCACCATCCCGGAGACACTGGACCTGCTCACGCCCATCCTGACGAGCATCCCGCTTCAGCTGCTCTCGTACTACGTCGCGGTAAGTCGAGGCTGTAATGTCGACCAGCCGCGGAATCTGGCCAAGTCGGTGACGGTGGAGTAGCCGGCGAACTGATAACGCCGCCACACCCCAGCGTACTTGGCTATCTACTCGAAGCCCCGGTCATATCGACCGGGGCTTTGTGTTTTGCGAGTCCATTGTCCCACAGATCGGCCCCCCAGCACGCAGCCTCTGGAGCCTGAGGCAGCACCGCGCCTTGCCCGCCTCTTTCTTCCGGACTTCGTCGCGGCGGGGGAATGATGTCGGTCAAGGGCATAGTATTATCACACAACCAACGTTCAAAGGGGCTAATTCCTTCGTGGCTTCGTGGTGAACTGATTATGAAGGTTGTGCTACAACGAGTCTTAAAGGCCTCGGTCTCCATCCAGGCCCGGGTGGTCGGAGAAATCGGCCGGGGGTTCTGTCTCCTGGTCGGATTCACTCACGGCGACACCGCAGCGCAGGTAGATTGGATGGCCGAGAAGGTGGCCGGGCTCCGGCTCTTCACCGATGCAGAGGGAAAAATGAACCTGGGGCTCGATGAGGTGGGCGGCGCGCTACTGATCGTTTCCCAGTTTACCCTCTATGGCGAGACGGCCAAGGGCCGGCGTCCGTCGTTCATCGAGGCGGCCCGGCCGGAGGTTGCCGTTCCGCTCTACCAGCGATTCCTGGAGCAGCTTCGGGGGCGGGGACTAACCGTGGCAGCCGGAGAGTTCGGCGCCGACATGCAGGTAGCCATTCACAACGATGGGCCGGTGACACTCATTCTCGATCGCGCTCCGTGAAGACCGGTCCGCTGACGCTCGCGTCGTCTTCCCCTCGTCGCCGGCAGCTGCTGGAGATGCTGGGCATCCCGCTCCGCGTGGTGCCCTCGAACATCCCGGAAGTCAGGCGCTCGCTGGAAACCCCGATGGACTACGTCGAGCGGCTGGCCCGGGAAAAGGCGCTCAGCGTACCCGGCGACCTGGTACTGGGAGCCGACACCACCGTGGTGGTGCGCGACGCCGTGCTGGAGAAGCCGGTCGACGTCGCCGATGCGCTCCGGATGCTGAAACGGCTCCAGGGGCGCACGCATCAGGTGGTAACGTCGGTGGCGCTGGTGGCAAAGGAAGAGGTGCACCAGGCCACCGACGTCACCAATGTGACCTTCCGCCGGCTGGACGACGCATTTCTCGAGGCCTACGTGGCCACCGGCGAGTCGATGGACAAGGCCGGTGCCTACGGCATTCAGGGATACGGCGCGGCCCTGATCGAGCGGATAGAGGGAGACTTCTTCAGCGTGATGGGTCTGCCGATCCGGCTGGTGCTGAATCTGCTGGGGGAGGCGGGGAGGGAGTATCGGTTTGGTAAGTAGGTGTTGGCTATGGGCTGTGCGCTATGGGCTATGAGCTGTTCTTGCCACAGGAGGAGCCCATAGCACATAGCTCATAGCCCTTTCACCCTGTAAACCTGCACCGCCCGTGTCCTGCCCCTGAGCGCCATCTCGGGCAGGTACTCGTAGTCCACGCGCTCCTTCACCACCTGACACAGCGCCTCACTTACCAGGATCTCGCCCGGGCCCGCGGTGGAGCAGAGCCGGTTGGCCACGTTCACCGCGTCGCCGATGACGGTGTACTCCAGGCGCCGGTGGCTTCCGATGTTCCCCGCGAAGACCTCGCCGTAGTTGATGCCGATACCGACACCGATCTCCGGGCGGCCGGTACTGACCCAGCGCTCGTTGAGCCGTCCGATGGCGTGTTGCATGGCCACGGCGGCCTGGAGTGCCCGGTCCGGATCGTCGGCGTGTGCGATGGGAGCGCCCCAGAGGGCCATGACCGAGTCGCCCACAAACTTGTCGAGCGTGCCGCCATGCTCGAAGATGATCTCCACCATTTCACTGAAGTACTCGGTCAGCAGCTGGGCGATGGCATCGGGCCGCATCGACTCGGCCATGGAGGTAAACCCGCGGATATCGCTGAAGAGGATGGTGATCGGCCGCCGTTCGCCGCCCAGCGGGACCACCGTGTCCTGCTGGGCGATCTCGGCGGCGATGTTGGGGGCGAAGTAGCGCTCGAAGTTCATCCGCACCTGCGCCTCGCGCTTCACCTGGTCGGCGTAGGCGCTGTTCCGGATGCCGATCGCCACCAGGCCGCTGAACGCGACCAGGAACTGGAGGTCTTCGTCGCTGAAGGAGTTCGTCGCGGTCACGCTGTCCACGTAGAGCAGGCCCAGCACCCGGTCGCCTGCGGCCATCAGCGGCGAGCACATGGCGCTGCGCACGCTCTGCATGACGATGGACTTACCCTTGAAGCGGCTGTCCGCCGCAGTGTTGTCCGATACTACGGCAACCCGCTCCTGGATCACCTTCTCCGAGATGGATCGGGGCACCTGCTGCACCTGGGTGTCGCCCAGGCGGCTCCGGGACATCGAGGGCACCAGCTCGCCGGTGGTCTCGTTGCGAAGCACAATGGACACCCGGTCCACATTCATGACCTCGAACATCATGTCCACCACATTCCGGAGCAGCTTGTCGAGGTCGAACTCGCCGGAGAGCTTCTGGGCAATATCCAGCAGCAGGGACAGCTTCTTCGCCTGACGCTCCTCAGCCGTGGCCGCGGCAACCCGGAGCTGGCCGAAGCCGGAGGGCTGGTCCCGGCTGGTGATGCCGGGTGGCCCGCCTCCGCTGACCATGAGCTGGCGAATGATGGTGTCTCCGGGAGCGAGGTTCCCGGGAAGGGGCAGGCTGTCCCCCGAACGGTTCGGGCCGGTGGTGAGATCCTTGAGCTGGAACAGCACCTTCCCGAAGGTGACGGAGTCGTTCGTCTTCAGCCGCCCCGAGCTGACCCGGGAGCCGTTGATGCAGGTTCCGTTGGAGCTGCCCAGATCCTTGACCTGGACCCCGTCGGCCCCGACCACCAATTCCGCGTGCCGGCGGGAAATGGTCGGATCGTAGATGGCGATGTCGCTCGAGACCCCGCGACCGACCACGAGGCTGCGTCCCTGCGGCAGCTCGAAGGTCTGATCGCCGGAGAAGCTGACGAGACGGTAGGGCATGAAGGGAAAGATGCGGGGCAGCGGGGCCGCTGGGCAGGGGGCAGAATGAGGAGAAGAGAACCGCGGTTACTGCTCTGCCGCCCCGTTGCCCCGCTGCCCTGCAGCGAGCGTCAACGCGAGCAGCACCGCCCTCGCCTTGGCCTCGGTCTCCCGC
>JALYPB010000198.1 GCA_030856585.1 Gemmatimonadota bacterium
TGAAGGATCTATCGCAAACGAAGCGCCTCGGGATCTCCCGGGGCGCTTTCTTTTCCACTCCCTCGCGTATTTCACGGCGTCGGGTGGATCGCGGGACTGCAGAAGGGCGCACTGTTCTGCCCCTCCAACCACTTACGTCTCTGCCCTGCATGGTACGACAAATGCCCCGCAAGCCCCATCTACGCGGATCCGCCCTACATACGCATGGAGCTGCATGCCCAAACCACCATCCTCTGGACGCGAGCCGGATCCGATGGCCCGCGTGGTCGATCGGCTGCTGGCTCAGCTTCCCGGTTTGCAGGACGCCACCCAGCCCGCACCTCCGGTTTTTCGCTCCTCCACCGGAGAAATTCGCGTTGCCAGTGGGCGCAATGTCGAGCCACCAACGCTGATCGGCCTGTGGGGCCGTGTGGCCCTGGGCCTGACGCTAGGCGTCATGATGACCGCGTGGCCGTATTATCGGGAATGCGGTCTGCCGCTATTCGGTTACCTGAGTGCGCTGGTCGCGGTGGTAGTGGCTGGGGGATGGATCGCGGTGACGGCTTGGAAGCTTCGGAATGTCATCGCCCACGTCCTGGCCCTGGTCCTCGTGTTCTGGGGTATCGCCCTCACCGCGGATGAGCTCCTTTCGCGCACCGGCTATGCTGCAGTCCAGGCTACCTGGCAGTGCGGAGAGCCGGGTTCAGGTCCCGCCTGGATGCGGTGGTTCGCCCCGCCAGGCGTTGAATAACCTCCCTCCTCCTACCTTCAATCGGTTCGCATCAACGCCTGATAGGGCACGAACTCCCGCAGGCTCTCGAAGGCCGGGTCGGAATGGACCTCCTCAATGTCGCGGCCATCGAACCCGATGGGCCGGCCCTGAATCCACGCCTCCTGCAGCAGCTCCACCGCGGTAGCGCGATCGCCGAGCACCGCTGCGATCCGAGCTCGGGCATATGTGTGGCTACCGAAGAGATGCGGGTCCGATAATGCCGCGAGTTCTTCGGCCAGGCGTACAGCCTCGACTCGGTTTCCCATTCGCGCTGCCGTAGCCCCCAGCCGTCCCAGAAGCATGGGGTTTCTGGGATACTGGACCACCCCCGCGGCGTAGTGCCGCCAGGCGCTTTCCCATTGCCCCGCCGCGGACTGTATATCCCCCTCCCTAACCCAGCCGGCGAGAGTGGTGTCGATGCTGAGGGCGGGGGCTTCCTGCATCAGCGTCGCAAGCCATCGCGCGGCGGCGGCGGCGTGCCCGTGCGCCCGCAGCTCGCGCCACACCCAGAGCGACGCTTGGCGAGGACCGGACGCTCCATGAGGATCGTCCCGGGTTGCTCGCGGCAGCTCTCCACGGGCTCCCTTCACGTCGCCAGCCGCTGACAACGCCAGCAGCAGATTCACATGGGGCCAAAAACGGTCGGGAAAACGTCGCACAGCCCGGCGCGCACTTTCCAGCTCCGCCCTCCGCTCTCCGAGACGGTGCAAAGCCGACGTATGGGATTCCCAGTAGAAGGGGGCGATCAGTAGAAGCCCCCGGTCTGGGTCGACCTTCGAGAGTATAGTCAGACTTTCGCGGGGCCGATTGATCATGAGGGCTGTGCTCGCAGCCAGGGTGTAGCCTTCGACGGATGTCGGGGTCAGCTCCATGAGATCGCGAGCGGCTCGGAGGCGCCCCCAGAGATCGCCTCGAAGGTCTGCGCGCAGTCCGCTCAGCACCGCCCGCTCGGCAGGGGTGAGGGTCCCCTGGTGGCGAGTGAGGCGTCGAACGAGCGTGTCAACCGCCGGCCAGTGGTCCAGCCGAGTCTCGACGTACGCCCGCATGAGGAGCGGGGCCATGTAGGTGGTGTCGAGGCTCGAGGCGTGGTCGAGTCGCTGGAAGGTGTCGTCGTAATCACCGCGAAAGAAGCTCTCCCAGGCCCGGCTCATCTCGATATACGCATCGTAGGAGGGTGGGCTGCCGAGGCCGGCTGAGAATCCACGGCTCATGGTGTCGACCGCGGTTGCCACGGCCGCCACAACGCGCTCACCCAACTTGGCCACCAGCCGAGACGGCGCATTCGCCGGGCCGTTCACTGGCCCCACTGTCCGCATGACCTTACCAGTGGCGACATCGATGATCTGAATCAAGACCCGGAGGGTGTCTCCTTCGCGGAAGAGATCTCCGGAGAGCACGGTTCCGGATCCGGTTTCCTCGGCCACGGCGATCGCCCGGTTGCCGTCCCGGAACAGGCTGGGGATGTGCTCAACGATTCGGCTGGCGACCGAGGCCGTTCGGGGATCGACGACCTCGAATTGCGTGGTGCGCATGAGGCCTTGAGCGATCCAGTCCGCAGCGAGAGCTCCGACCCCGGTAAGCGCGCTATCTCCCGTGTGGTTGGTGAGCGGCGCGACAACGACCCGCCGCGCCGACAGCGTTGGAGCATTCCGCGTCAGCAGGGTTCGGAGGCTCGCCCGCGATGAGGCCGGTACCAGCAAAAGGCCTGTAACGCCGGCGAGCAGCAGGCCGGCCACAGCGATCAGCGCCGCACGGGAGCGCCACCGCCTGGACCGCACCGGACCGGCTCGGGCGCGATGATACTCGAGGGACGACTGACTTGCCGCTCCCTCGCCCGCTCGCGGTTCCCAGGTCCTCGCTGCCGCGAGATGGAGCGCCTCGCGGCGAGAGGCCGCGATCAGGTCGTAGGCAACCCGGCAGATGATCTCGTGGGTGAACTCAAAGACGCCGGGCGCATCCGGCCGCTCCCGCACCATCCGCCGGGCCAGCAGTCCCTCCACAGCGACAGCACAGGCTGTGGACCCGAGACCGGACACCGCGGGCAGCATCCGGCTGTCGAAGTCGCGGCCCAGCACCGCCGCCGCTTCCACCACGGCACGAATCTCAGGCGTCAGCCGATCGAGCCTCCGGCGCACCACTTCGCGGATCGTGGCGGGGAGGGGGATGAGCTTTCCGTTGTTCCCAGGCTCGAGCCGCCACGCCCCCGCGTCAGTAGGGAGTAGCTGCCCCTCGTCCACCAGGGCAGCGGTGAGCTCGATGGTGTAGAATGGGTTGCCAGCGCCTTCACTATAGAGACGCGCGGCCAGGCTGTGGCGGGTCTGAGGCGCCAGCTCCAGCATCGAGCCCAGGAGTAGCTCGATGTCCCTGAGGCCGAGCGGCTGGAGCTTGAGCCGTCGGATCCCCGCGCGGGAACACAGTTCGACATACGCGGCGGTACGGTCCTCGCCGGTGCGGGCTGTCACGAGCAGGAGGAGCGGCGCGGTGGTCCGGCCGCTCACTGCCATCAGGACTTGCTGGGTGGCTGGATCTGCGAGCGGCAGATCGTCAATGTAGAGGATGACCGGGCGCTCGCCGGCGACCGCGCTGAGAACGTCGACCAGTGCGTCCTCCAGCCCCCGGCCGTCATCGGAGGGTCTCGGAAGGGAAGGAAAGCGGTCGCGCACGCCGGGTGCGAGCCGTGCCAACTCACCCAGGGCGGCGGCCGACGCCCCGGAGGCGCCTGGGGCGTTCACCAGCCCGATCACCAGCTCCGCCAGTGTATCGAGCGCCGTGTGGGGTGCCGTTTCGTAGCCCCGAGCTCGCAGTACAGTGGGACGGTTGCCCTCGGCTCCGACCCGGCGCAGGAACTCCTCGCACAGCCTGCTCTTGCCGATTCCGGCGTCGCCTTCCACCAGAATGGCGGCGGGGGTGCCCGCACGGACCGCCCGCCAAACTGATCCCAGTTCTGTCAGCGCTTGGCCCCGGCCGGTGAGGTCCGGAGTAAAGAGCGCGGCGGACCCGGGGGTGTGGTGTCCTTGTTCAACTGACGCGTCGCGCTCGAGGACAGCACCGAGCTGCAGGAAACCTGGGGTAGGCACCGAGTCCGAGGCCTGGAGCAGTGCCCGGAACGCAGCATATCGAGCAAGCGCGTCTGCAGTCCGCCCCTCAAGCTGGGCGAGCTCGATAAGGTGCCGGTGGCCCTCCTCTTCCAGGGGCAGCAACTCCACCCAACGCCGCGCCCACAGAGACCCCTCCTGCCAGTCGCTGTTGTTCCGGGCCTCCTGAACCAGCTCCCGGAAGGCCAGCCGAAGGGGGCGGCGCAGCGTCTCCCGCTCGGTCTCCAGCCATAACCGGAAGTCCTCTCCGCCAAGATTGTCCGCCCGGGAGAGGAACTCGCCATGCCAGGCGGCCACCGCTTCCCGCCAACGGCCCGCGCGGACATCGCCTTCGAAGGAGGTGGCATCGAGCACGAGGGTACCCGGAGCCAGGTAAACCTTGTCTTGGTCAGTGTGGAGCCCGTTACCAACCAGGCGCTTCAGTTCGAGGAGCACCTGTCGGAGGGACTGCCGCGCCTTGCCGGCATCGCGCTCCCGCCAGAAGAGGTCCGCCAGGTCGCCCCGGTCAACGGCCTTTGGTGACCGGCGCGCCAGGTAGGCGAGCAAAGCCAATCCGATGCGTGGGCTGGAGAGTCCTGCAGCGCCGCCATCGAATTGAAGCTCGCCCAGAGTACGGAGGACCGGAATGGCGGACGTCACAATCGCCTGTGGCAGAGGAACTTGACGGAGTGGTTGACGGCCGGTTGCGCTCGCGGTGTTAAGATCGACTCCGTTCACCAGCCCATCAAAGACAGTACCTGGACCCGACCACGCCCGGAGTATCAGCGATGTCGCTGCATCCGCCCGATGACGGTCACGGGACGACGTCCGAACGCTTCGACTACTTCATGATCCGGGTGACGCGGTCAGACAACGATCCTGACCGGGTCTCGGGCCTGGTTGAACGGCTCGGATCAGGAGAGAAGCGCAGTTTCGAGACCGGCGATCAGCTGCTTCGGATGGTCGGTGGGTGGTTCGAGTCCAGCTTCAAGTTGCAGTCCCCGACCGGGCACCGCAATGCCGGTGGCGCCGGGTCAACCAATTCACCGCTGGGCGAAGGTGCCTAGGAGGAACGATGCGCTCCCTTTTCGCCGTCCTGTTCGCCGTGACGTTGTTGGCACCCCAGACTAC
>JALYPB010000208.1 GCA_030856585.1 Gemmatimonadota bacterium
GCTGCATCCTGACCGGCTCGGTGGACGCGAGCCGCCAGGTGATCTGCACTTCGCTCAGCACGTGGGTGCCGGTGTCGCTTGGAACGAGGGTGATGTCGTAGTGGAGTGCGTCGTGGGGAGAGACAGACGTGTCGGCCGGCGTGGCCAGGGGGAATTGCGCAATCTGAAGGAGAAGGAGAAGCATTGAACGACTGTCACCCTGAGCGTAGCGAGGGGGCCAAAGCGCTGGCTGGGCGACTTACTTGGCCATGAAAACGATTGTCACCCTAATCGTAGCTGGGGAGCGGTAACGACTCATCGGCCCCCTCGCTGCGCTCAGGGTGACAACCTGAGGAGATCACTTGCCTAGTCTTGCCCGGTAGAACTCGAGGATCCGCGCCCACGCCTTCTCCACCTGCGGACCATCCGATCCCTGCCGCCCGGGCTTCAGGAAGCCATGCCCGGTGCCCGGATACACCTCCGAGGTGAACGTCTTCCCGGCCGACTGCATCTCGGCCGTGACCATGGGCAGGCTGGCGTTGATACGCTCGTCGTTCTCTCCATAAATACCGAGCACCGGCGCCTGGATCTTCTTGAGGTCGGCGGTGTCGGGTGCCGGGCCATACGCGACTACCGCCGCGCGGAGCTTCGGGTTGTTGGTGGCGTAGCGGAAGCTTTGTCCCCCGCCCCAGCAGAAGCCGATGGTACCGATCTGATCCTTCGCCACGGCCGGCAGACCGTTCACGTAGGCGTAGACCGCGTTGAGGTCGGCGGTCACCCGCTCAGGCTCCAGCTGCCCAATCAGCTTGCGACCGGAGTCGGGATCGGCCGGCGTGATCCCATACTTGGAGGAGAGCAGGTCCGGCAGTATCGCGATAAAGCCTTCCTTGGCGAGCCGGTCCGCGACCTTTGGCTCCCAGTCGGTGAGGCCGAAGATCTCGTGGATCACGATGACCGCCGGAGCCTTGGTCTTGCGCTCAGGATAGGCGACGTAGGCCCGGATCGAGTCGCGCCCGCGCTTGATGGAGACCCACTCGCCGTGGGTGGTAGCCGTGTTGACCACCGGCTCGGGCGACTCTGCCGGCGCGGTATAGCTCTGCATGGCAACGGCGCCGATCAGGAGCGCCACCAGCGCAACCAGGACGTAGGTCGCCACCGCGCCGCGACGTGAACTGTGCGGCGCGATCACTGTACCTCCCAGTACTCAACCCGGTTCTCCATCAGCAGCGGCACCGCGACGCGCGAGTCCTTGGGGTCGACGTCGATGTCGGCGGGAGAGGGCACCTTTGAGGCGACCTTTCGAGCCGTGCCGTTTTCCAGCACGAAGAGGCTGGAATCGGTCCAGCTGGTCACCAGCAGCCGGCCATCCGGAAGGAACACGACGCCATCCTGCTGACCCGGACCGGAGCCGATCGACTCGACATCCTTGTCCCCCGGCTTCCAGCTATAGATCCCTTTGCCCAGAAACGCGACGATCACGAAGCGTCTCTGCTTGGGGTCCCAGGTGATGCCGTTGGGTCCCTCGAGCTTGGCCGAGGTGAGGACGGGTGTGGCACCGCCTCTGGTCACCCGGAACACCTGGTCGGGGCCGGGATGGGACACATCGCCCTTGGGGCCGAAAAGCACCCCGGTGTCGGTCATATAGACCGCTCCGTCCGGTCCCACCGCCGCCCCATTGAGAAATCTGCCTTTGCCCTTGGTGCTGACATCGGCGATGAGCGCCCCGGTGCGCTTGTTGAAGGCGCGGGCGAAGTCGATATCCGCTACCCACAGTGTGTCGCCGCTGATGGCGAGCCCCTTGGGCGCATTCAGGGTCACACCCTTCTTACCGCCCTCGATGAATTTGACCGTATACGGTGCACCGTCGGGCCGGAGCCGGCTGATGTATCCGTTGTTGTCCTTCTGGGTCGGTGTGCCGTTCACGTTGGACACGAACCAGATGTCGAGGTCGCGGTCGTAGCGGGCCGACTCGGGGCCCTGGAGATTCGGGGTCTCTCCCACCTTCCGGAACATCCCCGACTCTTTCTCGTAAACGGCGGCGGAATCAGCAAGCGCGGCATCCCTGGCGCCGGAATCGCTGGATTTGCAGGCGCTGGATATCAAGGCCGCGATAGCCGCCAGGGTCAGGGATGGTGTGAGATAGTGCCGGAGCATGAGACGGTCTCCACTCTCAGAGGAAGAGGAAATAATAAGCGGGGCAGCGGGGCAGCGGGGCGGAAGGTGGGGCGACCAGTGGAACTGGGCCGAGCCCCGAAGGCTGAAGCGCAAGGGGCGAGGTGGGCTTACGAATCCTCTGGAGCCCCGCCCGCCTTGGCGACCTGGTCCGCCCGCACCTTGCCCGTATCGAATCGCTTGGCCGCGGCCAGCATCGTCTCGATCGTCTCGTCCGCGTCCGCAGGCCCGCGCTTGAACCGGATCGGATTGATGCGGGCGACCACAAACGGCCGAAGATACGGGCTCTCGAAGCCGCGCTCCTTGAGCGCCTTCATCGCCTCCGTCACCGCAGCGTCCAGCTCCAGGACCCGGGCAGCCCGTTCCCGCCTCATCTCCAGCGCCTTCGGCAGTACCGAGGACTGCCACTCCTCAACTCGGCGGAGGATCGGGTGGTAGGCCCCGCCGGCGAAGCGGCCGTTCTCCTGGTAGCAGAGCCCGAGCGTCAGCAGTGCCGGCTCCTCGAATTCGATCTCGTAGTCCTTCTCCGGCCGGCTCTCCGACTCGGCCAGCAGCTCGGCCAGCCGGATGACCTCCAGCGACCGCTCGCGCAGGTTGTGCGCTTTCTCGGTGTTGAGCAGCAGAATCCGGTGGGCAACCTCGATGTCCGGCACCACGATGGCCACGACCGACTGGGCGC
>JALYPB010000224.1 GCA_030856585.1 Gemmatimonadota bacterium
ATGCTGGACGAGATCGGCGAGAAGCAGAACATCCCCGCGTTCATCGACAAGGTGAAGTCGGGATCCGGGGCCGGGCGGCTGATGGGATTCGGGCACCGGGTCTACAAGTCCTACGACCCCCGGGCCAAGCTGATCAAAAAGGTAGCGTATGACGTCTTCGAGCAGACCGGCCTCAACCCCAAGCTGGAGATCGCGCTGGAGCTGGAGCGGCTGGCCCTGGAGGACGAGTACTTCATCAAGCGGAAGCTCTACCCCAACGTGGACTTCTATTCCGGGCTGATCTATCAGGCGATGGGGTACCCGACCGACTACTTCACCGTCCTGTTTGCCATCGGCCGGACTCCGGGGTGGCTGGCGCAGTGGGAGGAGATGCTGCTCGACAAGGACCAGAAGATTGCCCGGCCCCGGCAGATTTACATCGGGTCGGACCAGCGGGATTTCGTGCCGATCGACAAGCGCGGGGATCGAAGGAAGGTGGAGCGGGAGCGGGTCAGCAAGCGATAAAGCGTGAGCGGGGAAGAAAAGCGTGAGCTCACGCTTTAGTTTTTCCCGCTCACGCTTTCTTCAATAGGTACGTCCCCTTCCAGATACGTATACCCCTCCAACCCCGCCACGTAATCCGCAATGAAGCTGTTGGCGTCCTGCCGGCTCAGCTCCTTCGCGTTGCTGACCTTGCGGCGGAAGGCGGCCAGGAGGTCGCTGGCATGGAACTGGACGTAGTTGAGCACCTCGGTGACAGTATCGCCGTGGACCAGGTCGGTGATCTCGTAGCCCTGCTCGGTCAGCCGCACGTGCACCGCGTTGGTGTCGCCGAACAGGTTGTGCAGATCGCCCAGGATCTCCTGGTAGGCGCCGGTGAGGAAGATGCCGAGGATATACGGCTCTTCTCCCATGAGGGGATGCAGCTCCAGTGACGGCTTTCCCTTCCGGCCTCCGGTAAAGCGGTCGATTACCCCGTCCGAATCGCAGGTGACATCCTGGAGCGTGCCTCGCCGGCTCGGCGCCTCGTTGAGGCGATGGATCGGCATGATGGGGAAGAGCTGATCGATGGCCCAGTGGTCCGGGAGCGACTGGAAGACCGAGAAGTTGCAGAAGTAGCGGTCCACCAGCTGCGCCTCGATGTGATTCACGATCTCGGGGAACGCCGACTTGTCTTCCTTGATGGCCTGCGCCAAGGCGTTGAGCGTCACCAGGTAGAGCTGATCGGCATCGGCCTTGTCGCGGAGCGAGAAGACGCCGCTGGCGAAGTATTCCTGGGCCCGCTCCTTGGCAAAGACCACGTCGTGGAAGACCTCCTCGATCCGGTCCTGGGTGAGCCCATCCAGGTTTTCCGTCATTTCGACCAGCAGCGGGTGCGGCTCTTCCCGGAGCTTCGGGGGCGCCGGCTCGACCTGGGACTCCACGTCGATCACGTTGATCAGCAGCAGGGCGTGATGCGCGGTGAGCGCACGCCCCGATTCCGAGATGATGTGCGGCATCGGCAGGCCCCCGTTCCGGCAGACGGAGCCGAGAGTGTAGACGATGTCGCTGGCGTACTCCCGCATCGAGTAGTTGACGCTGGCGGGCCGGGTCGAGCGGGAGCCCTCGTAGTCCACTCCCAGGCCACCACCCACATCCACGTGGGTCAGATCGAAGCCCATGTTCCGGAGCTCGCTGTAGTAGCGTCCGATCTCCTCCAGCGCCGCCTTCACGTGCCGGATATCGGTGATCTGGCTGCCCAGGTGGAAGTGAACCAGCTTGAGGATGTCCTTTCGCCCCAGGCGATCCAGCCGGTCGAGCAGCTTCATCAGTTCCACGGCGCCGAGCCCGAACTTCGACCGCTCGCCGCCGCTCTTGGCCCAGCGGCCCGAGCCCTCGGTGGCCAGCTTGATCCGGACCCCAGCGGTCGGCTGAACCCCCATCTCATCCGCCACCTTCAGCAGCACGTCCAGCTCGGTGAGCTGCTCCAGCACGATCATCACCTTGTGCCCCAGCTTCTGGCCCATAAGCGCCAGCCGCATGAACTCTTCGTCCTTGTAGCCGTTGCAGACGATCAGATGGTTGCTGGCCTCGCTCAGGCCGAGCACCGCCTGCAGCTCGGGCTTGCTCCCCACCTCGAGGCCGACACCGTAGGGAGCGCCGAACTCGACGATCTCCTGGATCACGTGCCGCTGCTGGTTCACCTTGACCGGATACACCGTGGTGTAGCTGCCCTCGTAGCCGAACTCCTTGATCGCGTTGCCGAACTCGGTGGCAAGCGCCTGAATCCTGGATTGCAGGATGTCGGAGAACCGGAGCAGGAGCGGGAGACCGACGCCCTGGGCGTTCAGGTCCATGGCCAGCCGGTAGAGATCGAGCCCCCGCTTCTTGTTGGCGTCGGGGTGCACGGTGACGTGCCCCTCCGCATTCGCGCGGAAGTATCCCAGGCCCCAGCCGGCCATGTTGTACAGCTTCTCGGCGTCTTTGGTGGTCCAGGCCGGGGGAGCGACGATAGTGGTGATGGAGCGGCTCCACGAGGTTCGAGAGGAAACGCATTGTAATGTGGTAGGGGGTCCCACCGGGAGTGGCACCTGCGCTACAGCGGGGGACACCGCCAGCCCGTGTCCCTCACCAGACCGGCGCCTAACCCGTTGAGTCTCCCGTAGTTCACATTTCTTGCACTCCAGAGCCTGTCCGCTACCCGGGCGCCTCCCATCGGCACAAAGTTCGCATTTCTGACCACCCGAGCCCCACCCTCACAGCGCGATGCAGACTTCCTGGTCGTGCCGCTCGTCCGCAATACGGAGAGGTATTAATGTCCGGACCCAGTCTGATCGCTAACCGCCGGTTCCCCGCATCCACCAAGCTGCGATTGCAGCTCGTCTTTGCCCGGGCCTCCGAAGCACTCGCCGAGACATACCAGGCCCAGGCAGCCGAGTTCGTGAGGCGGCTCAAGCACCGGCTCACGGTGGATGAGGCGCTTCAGCGGTACTTCCATGAGGTCGGGGTGCCGGCCGCGCTGGAAGGAACAGTGCAAGCCCGCGCCATGATCTCCCTGTCCGGCCTGATCGAGAGC
>JALYPB010000242.1 GCA_030856585.1 Gemmatimonadota bacterium
AGCCGCAGCAGTGGCTGAAATGGCACCAGAGTGGCGACGGCCGCGCGTCGCGCGGGCAGGGTGAGCTCGGGCGCCACCGCGGCCAGCAGACGGGGAACCAGGTCGCCCAGAACCCAGACCAGCACCACGGCGAGGAAGAGCCGCATCAGGCCCGCAGCCGGCGACCACGCCCACCACGCTACCGCCACGCCGGCAGCGGCACCGGCGAGCACCAGCAGGGCCAGGTGGGCGACGTGCAGATCGCGGGACACGGTCCACCCGCCGGCCGTTGGGCCAATCTGGCCGCTCAGGGAACGCGGGAGATCGGCGTCGGCCTCCGCCGCGAGCGCGAGCCACGCGGCCCACAGCGTGAGAGCCGCGGCCACCATGGGCGCGATGAAGAAATGGAAGAATGGAATCACGCAAGCGCCTCGACGTAGCGCTCTTGCCGCCGCCACATGACCGAGCGGGTACGATCGGTGCCTTCGGGATGCTCCCGTCCCAGCGCGTGCAGGGTGCCGTGCACCACCAGGCGAATCAGCTCTTGCCGCAGCGGAATGCCGCGAGCCCGCGCCTCCCTTCGAGCCACCCAGGGGCAGATGTAGACATCACCGACCACCTGTCCCTTATGGCCCCCGAGCGTGAACGTGAGCACGTCAGTCGGCCGGTCGTGCGCCTTGTGGATAGCGTTGAGCCACTGCATCGAGTCGCGGCCAAGGAAGGTGACGGAGATCAGCGCCTGGCGGCGCTCAGCCTGGAGCACGGCCTCGACCACGCGCCGGACCAGCGCGCGCGACAACGGAAGCCGGCGCCCGCTCACTACCACCTCACTCACGCTCGGCCGACTGGAATTCCGGTGCGACGTTGCCGCCACTGGCACGCGGGTAGCCAATGCGCTTGTGGTAAGTCCCGGACATGACGCGGGCAAACTCGCGCTTGATCCGGTCGAGATCGCGCAGGGTAAGCGGGGCATCGTCCAACTGACCCGAGCCCAGCTTCTGCTGCACCAGGTGCTCGATGGCGTTACGGACCGCCTCGGGCGTCGGATTGGGCAGAACCCTGATCGCCGCCTCAGCCGAATCGGCCAGCATGGCCACGGCGGTCTCGGCCGACTGCGGGCGGGGACCCGGATAGCGGTAGTCCGCCGGGTCTACACGGCCATCGGGATCGTTGCCCCTCGCCCGGCTCAGAAAGTAGGTGATATACGTGGTCCCATGATGTTCTGGGATAAAGGCTTTGACAACTTGAGGCAGATGGGCAGCATCCGCCAGCGCCAAGCCGTCCGCTACGTGGCTCTGGATGATCCTGGCCGAGTCTTGGGGCCGCATGAGGTCATGGGGATTGGGGCCGCCGCCCTGGTTCTCCACGAAATGACCCGGACTCGCCAGCTTGCCGATGTCGTGGTAGTAGCAGCCGACGCGGGCGAGGAGTCCGTTCGCTCCGATGATGTTGCAGGCGGACTCGCACAGGTTGGCCATAGCCAGGCTGTGGGCCCAGGTGCCTGGAGCCTCGAGCGCCAAGCGCCGAAGCAGCGGCCGGCCCAGGTCGGAAAGCTCCAGGAGGGTCAGGTCGGTGGTGATACGCGTGGCGGACTCGGCGATCGGCATGACGATCATCGCCAGGGCTGCGCTGGCCAGCGCCATGAGAAGGCCGAGGAGGCCGCTGCCCAGGATGGTGCGAGTGGTCCAGCCTTGGCTCAAGCCAATCGAAATGGTCGCGAGAATGCTCGCAACGGCGAGCACGCCGATCGTCACATAGAGATGACGCCGCCGCCGCACCACCCGGATGCCCACTGCCCCGGCCACGCCACCCACCAGACCGAAAAACAGCATGTGGCTCTCCCGCAGAGCCCACTGCCCATCGAGGAGGATCGCCAGAGTCACCGCAGCGAATACTCCTATCCGGCCGTTGTAGAGCATGGTCACGAGGATGGCTGCGAACGGAATCGGGATCAGCTCGGGCCGGCCGGGAAAGAGACCAGTCAGACCCGCCGTGAGCAGGACGACCACGGCGAACAATGCCGCGAAAAAAGCCATCTCGCGAAGCTGAGCGTAGCTCTCCCGCTTGTAGAACACGATCAGCAGCCAGAAGGCACTCAGGATGATGGCATTGAAGAGCAGCGCTCCCGCTGCGCTCCGAATGGCCAGACCGCCGGTACCCCGCCGGCGGTGTTCCTCCCGCAGCGAGATCAGCTTGGCGCGTGCCTCCTCGGTCACCGGCTCTCCCGCCCGGAGAATGCGCTCGCCGGTGCGGACCGAATATTTGAGCGGGTCGACGCTTCCCCGCAGCTGCTCGCGCCGGGCGGTGGTCACGAACGGATCGAGGACGATGGTGGGATGATAGAACGCGCCTACCAGACGGCGGAGGGTCCGCTGGCCCGTGGCATTCGGCAGGTTGGTGCCGGCCGCCTCGGCCTGCTCCATCAGGTCGGCAAAGGTGAGGATCGAGTCCCGCGGCACGATGCGCTCGGTCTCGCCTCTCCTGAGCGAGATGTCCTTGCTCACCTCGCTGCGTATGGCGCCCGCGTCGGCCACGCCGCGCTGGAGACCCTCGGCGAGGAAGTGGGTCGCCACCTCCTGGAGCTGGCGGCGCCGAGTGGAGTCCGCCAGATAGCGGGTCTCCTCGGGTCCGAGCCGCACCCGCGATCCGATGGCGGCCTCGACCGCGTCCGGCCCCCCTGATTCGCTCGCCCGCTCCAGGTCGGCAAAGAATCCGCGGGCCGACGCGAGCGAAGAGTCGTAGGCCGTCGCACTGAAGCGATAAACCGGCTGAGCGGTCAGGGCACGAGACTGACCCTCACGGGCTATCTCCTCGGGAGACTTTCGCACCTCGAAGGCAAACGGCGCCACTACGGCGCGCTTCGAGATCTCTCCCACGGCGGGCACCGGGGCGCCGATACCGATTGGCGGGGGAAATGCCAGGTAGGTGAGGAGTGCCACGGCCAGGAGCGGTGCCCAGCGCACCAGGTGAAACCGCATCCGTTCCCCTGGCGAGGCCCAGACCCAGCTTTCCCAGAATTGTGCCCTCGACCGCTCAGGCATCAGCCGTTCTGATCCTCCGCGTACGCCCGGATGATCTCACGCACCAGCCGATGCCGAACCACATCGGACTCGTGCAGATAACAGAAGGCGATCCCCTCGATGCCGGGAAGCAGCCGCTCGATCTGGATGAGCCCGGAGACTTCACGCTGCGGCAGGTCTATCTGCGTCTTGTCGCCGGTCACCACCGTCTGGCTGTTCACCCCGAGCCGGGTGAGGAACATTTTCATCTGGGCGCCGGTGGCGTTCTGCGCCTCGTCGAGGATGATGAACGCGTCCGCCAGGGTGCGGCCTCGCATGTAGGCCAGCGGCGCGATCTCGATAGTTCGCGTCTCCAGCGCACGCTGCACCCGGTCATGCGGCATCATGTCCTCCAGGGCGTCGTACAGCGGCCGGAGATAGGGATCGACCTTGGCCTGGAGGTCGCCCGGCAGAAACCCGAGCGACTCTCCTGCCTCCACCGCGGGGCGGGCCAGGATGATCCGCTTGACCCGTTTCCGGGCAAGCGCCTCCACTGCCTTGGCGACGGCCAGATAGGTCTTGCCGGTACCTGCCGGGCCGATACCAACGACGATATCATGCCCACTGATGGCCTGGAGATATTCGCGCTGCCCCTGGGTCTTGGGTACGATCGCGCGGCGCAGTCCGGGAAGCACGATCTTGCCGTCGGAGGTCTGCGCCGGCAGCTCGCTGTTGGGCGCCTCGGATGCGAGGCGGTAGACGTCGTCCGGGGTGACCGGCTCGCCCATCCGGGCCAGATCGAGGAGCCCCTGCACCACCGGTCCGGCACGCTCCACCAGCTCGGAGGATCCGGAGAGCGTCACCGCCTCACCCCGGAAGGAGACCCGCACTCCCAGCGTGCGCTGGAGCTCCAGAAGATTACTGTCGTTTACCCCCGCAAAGAGCAGCGGATCGGCGCCCTCAGCGGACATTCGGGTGTGAATGTCGTCAGCCATGTTTTGGAAGGTAAGAGGTGCGGGGTGAGAGGTAAGAGGGGAGAATTCGAATGGAGCGCCCTCTCACTTCTCACCTCTTACTTCTCACGTTATTGCCTCCAGATGAAGGGCCCGGAGATCGGCCGGGTTGACCGGTGTCGGCGCGCCCTCGAAGAGAGCCCGTTGGGCGGTCGTCTTGGGAAAGGCGATCACATCTCGCAGCGAGCCCGCCCCGGCAAGTAGCATCACAATTCGGTCCATCCCAAAGGCGAAGCCCCCGTGGGGCGGCGCCCCGGCCCGCAGCCCCTCCAGCAGGAAACCGAAGCGCGTCTTTGCCTCTTCGTCCGGGATGCCGAGCAAGGAGAAGATCCGGCGCTGGAGCTGCGGATCTGCGATACGAAGACTGCCGCCCCCCAGCTCGGTCCCGTTCAGCACCATGTCGTAGGCTAACGCGCGCACCTTCTCCGGGGCCGTATCGAGCAATGGCAGATCGTCGGGGTGAGGCGCAGTGAACGGGTGGTTCACAGAGCTCAGGACTCCGGTGGCCGGATCTTTCTCGAATAGAGGAAAGTCCACGATCCAGACAAAGCGCCGCTCGCCTCCGGGAACGAGATTGAGCCTCTGGGCCAGTTCCTGCCGTACCCGGTCGAGCGCGGGGCTGGAGACGCGATCAGGTCCGGCTACGAGGAGGCAAAGATCTCCGTCTGACAGCCCCAGCCGGTTTGCCGCGCCCTCGGGCAGGTACTTGGCCAGGGGACCCTCGAGCGCCCCGCCAACCGCCTTGACCCGAAGCAGCCCGGCAGCCCCGAGCTCTTTGGCCGATGCCTCGATCTCATCGACCTGCTTCCGGGTGAGTGAGGCGCCCCCGGGGACCCTGATGCCGCGGACCCTGCCACCGGCCTCGATAGCAGAACGGGTAATGGAGAAGTCGGCGCCACGAAACACCTCGCTGGCGTCGAAGATCGGTAGTCCGTAGCGGAGATCCGGCTTGTCGCTGCCATACCTCTCCAGCGCGTCGGAGTAGCGCATGCGCTGGATCGGCAGAGCCACCTTGTGGCCCGCCTCGGCCCAGATTGCCTCGACCATACCCTCACCGAACCGGAGGACATCCTCCAGCCCGATGAACGAAGCCTCGATGTCGATCTGGGTGAATTCCGGCTGCCGGTCAGCGCGCAGATCCTCGTCCCGAAAGCACCGCGCGATCTGGAAGTAGCGGTCATAGCCCGCCACCATGAGCAGCTGCTTGTAGATCTGCGGCGACTGGGGCAGCGCAAAGAACTCCCCGGGATGCACCCGGCTGGGCACCAGGTAGTCTCGCGCGCCCTCGGGAGTCGGCTTGGTCAGGATCGGTGTCTCGATCTCGAGGAATCCCTCCGAGTCGAAGTACCGGCGAGTCGCCTGCATCAGGCGGTGCCGCAGAATCAGGTTGTTCTGGAGCTCCGCGCGCCGCAGATCGAGTACTCGATGCCGCAGCCGCAGCTCCTCCGCCGGCAGCTCCTCTTTTTCCTTCCGGGCCACAGGAATGGCCGGGGTCTGGGCCGGACCCACGACTTCGAGGCTCTTCACGTGCACCTCTACCTCGCGGGAGGTGAGGTTCGGATCGCGAGCCGGTTCCGGGCGGAGCTCGACCGTCCCGTTGACGAGTATGACCGTCTCCGCGCCGAGACCCGCTGCGCGCTCCATGACTTCCGGCGGTGTCCAGGCAGGATTACAGGACAGCTGCACCAGGCCCGCCCGGTCCCGGAGGTCGATGAAGACCAATCCCCCGAGATCCCGTCTCCGATGTACCCATCCGCCGAGGCGTACGGATTGCCCGACTTCGGCGCGGGTGAGGGCGCCACAGCGGTGGGTTCGAAATGCGGTGGCGCTCATGCAGCTCTCAACGAGCCTCGGCGTCGAGCAGGGCGTTATAGAACTCGTGCGGTGTTGTCGCGTCGAACAACCGCCGGCGCACGTCCTCGTGCCGGACGAGCTTCGCAATCCGTCCCAGCAACTTCACGTGCTGGCCGGCGGACGAAGGCGGACCAACGATCAGAAAGAAGAGCCGCACCGGCTCACCGTCGATCGCGTCGAAGGGCACCGGTAACGGACTGACACCGCAAACCAGACTCAGCTCCGGTACTCCTGCCGCGCGAGCGTGCGGAATTGCTACCCCGAAGCCGATGCCGGTACTGCCCCCCTTCTCGCGCTCGTGAACCGCTTCGAGCAACGTGGGATAGTCACACCCCCAACGATTGGCGAGATGTTGAGTCAGCTCGGCAATGACACCGCCCTTGTCCCGAGCCACCACGGGCATGACCACCTGGTCCGGCGTGAGCAGCTCGGTCAGGAGCACGGCTTCGTATGGGAAGGCATGCTCAAACCTATACCGCGTGACGGAGTGGGGCAATGCATTAGTAGAGTTGACGTTAGCCTATCTGCCACCGCTTCCCCGCAGCCCACAAAAGGCCAGACCAGGGACCGGCCCGGAAGAGGTGCTATTTTTCATCATGATCAGCTCCCTCCCAGCCATCCCCACAGCCCGCAATCTGCTCGACCTGACGCCGGACCAAGCCCGGAAGGCGCTGGTCGAGTGGGTGGCCGAGCACGGGCTGCCATCGTATCGGGCAGGGCAAATCCTTCGCCGCCTGTGGCAGGCGCCGGTGGAGAGCTGGAAGCAGGCCACCGATCTCCCGGCGGCGCTGCGGGCCGAGCTGGACCAGGTCTTTCCCCTGCCCCGGCTGGCAGCCGATACCATCCAACAGTCGGGCGACGGAACCCGAAAATTTCTCTGGCGTCTGACGGATGGAGAGGCGATCGAGTCGGTTCTCATTCCGTCGGGCAGCCGCCGGACGCTCTGCATCTCGTCGCAGGCTGGGTGCGCCCTCAAGTGCTCCTTCTGCGCCACCGGGCGCATGGGATTCCGGCGCAACCTGACGCCCTTCGAGATCACGGGACAGGTTCGGGAGATCGTGCTTCACAACCCCGAGGAGAAGCCCACGAACATCGTCTTCATGGGTATGGGGGAACCGCTCCTCAACTGGCCGTCCGTGGACGCCACCCTCAGCATCCTGAACCACCCGGACGGCCTCGGCATCGGGGCTCGGCACATCACAGTATCAACGGTCGGTATCCTGCCCGGAATGGAAGCGTTTGCCAGGCGCCCGGAACAGTTTCGCCTGGCCATTTCCCTCCATGCGCCCACGTCGTCGCAGCGCCTCACGATGATGCCCATTGAGAAGAAATACGGGCTCGAATCCGTGCTGAAAGCGGCGGAGGCGTTCCGGAAGCGGGTGACATTTGAGTACGTGATGATCGGAGGGGTAAACGACAGCGAAGCCGACGCGGATCAGCTGGGCAGGCTCGCTCGGAGGCTCGGCGCCCTGGTGAATATCCTGCCGCTGCATCCGGGGGGGGCGCCGGATCTCACCCCGACCACGGCCAACCGCATTCGTGCCTTCAGCGAGCACCTGCGCAACCAGGGCGTGGAGGCGGTGGTGCGGCGGAGCCGGGGCCTGGACATCAACGCGGCATGCGGGCAGCTCCGGGTGGAAGTCGAGAAGAAGAGGGGAGCGGAGAAAAGCGTAAGCGGTAAGCGGTGAGCGGTGAGCGGGAAGAAGCCAGAGGTTCGTCAGCTCATCCTGTAGGTCCCTCGCTATGCTCGGGATGCCAAGACGTTTCCGTCACGACCTCCCGCTCACCGCTTACCGCTTACCGCTCACGGTCTTCTACCCGGTCGCTCCGAACCCCGCCGCAATACAGTTGATCGACAGCAGCAGCGCCGACAGCTGCTCCTCCTGGGTCTTGTCTCCCCCTGATTCACGGAACCGGCGGAGCAGCTCGATCTGCTGGCGGCTCACCTGATTGATGGTCGGCAAGCGGCGAGCCAGACGCCGGCGGAATCGGGGATAGCGCTCGACCAGTTCCTTGCCACCGCTGATCCGCAGCACCGCTTCGACCGTGCGATGGTACTCCTCTTCCACCAGGCTTAGAATGTTCGAGCGTGCCCCGGGATCGGGCACCAGCTCTGCGTACTCCCGGGCAATTCCGAGATCGACGTAGGTGAGGGTCTTCTCGACTTCGTCCACGATGAGCCGGAACAGCCGCGACTCGGTGAACATCCGGTCGAGCAACGCCGCGCCGCGCGGGCCCCGCACCTGGAGGAAGGTGAGGATTCCGCTGCCAACGCCATACCACCCGGGGATGAAGTGGCGATTCTGGGACCAGGCGAATACCCAGGGAATCGCCCGCAGATCGCTGAGCGTCCGGGCCCCAAACCGGCGCGCCGGCCGCGACCCCATGTTGAGCAGCGAGATCTCCTCCAGGGGACTGGCAGCCTGATAGTAGGAAAACAGATCCGGGTGATCCACCAGACCGCGGTACGAGGCCTGCGCGGCACCCGAGAGCGCTTCCATGGCTTCGTCGAACTCCGCGGTTGGTAGCAGCGCCTTCTCCCGCTCGGACTTTAGTGAGTGCTCCAGCACGCTTGCCGCCAGCAGCTCGATCTGATACTGAGCCGTACCGCGATTGGCGTACTTGAAAGACACCACCTCACCCTGCTCGGTGATACGCATCCTGCCATTGATCGAGCCCGCGGGCTGGGCGGCGATGGCCCGACCGGTCGGCGCCCCTCCGCGGCTCACCGATCCGCCACGCCCGTGAAAGAACGCAATCGGCACGCCGCTCTCCCGTCCTACCCGGGTGAGCTTGATCTGGGCCTTGCTGAGCTCCCAGTTGGACGTGAGAAATCCTCCGTCCTTGTTGGAATCGGAGTAGCCGATCATGACCTCCTGCACTCCACCCTGGGCCCGCACACTCCGGCGTACCAGCGGCACGGCGAGCAGGTCTTTCATGATCGCGGGCGCCCGCTGGAGGTCCTCTATGGTCTCGAACAAGGGTACGATCGGCAGGGTCGAGCTCTCGACACCCGCCGTGTCGCCGAACAGTCCGGCAGTCTTCGCGAGCAGGTAAGCTCCCAGCACATCGGCCGAGCTTCGGGTCATGCTGAGCACGAAGCTCCCAAAGGCTTCTCGGTCGATCTCTTCCCGCAGCCGGCCGATCAGCTGAAACATGCCCAGGGTCTCGGCCGACTCCGGAGGCAAGGAGGGCGGCTTGCTGCTGGAGGTGAGCGGACGGGCCAGCTCCGCGGCGATCCACTGCCGCCACGCCTCGGAGCTCTGATGGGGCGCGGCTGCGTCCGTCCGTTCGCCTGCCTTCCAGAGATCCGCCAGGGCGGCGTTCAGCTTGGTGGTGTTCTCCCGTGCATCCAGCCGGACGGTGGAGAATCGGAACGATTCGACCTCGCGACGGACCGGCCGCACCAGGGTCGACGCCAGCGACGCGCTGCCTCCCGATTGAAGCGCGTCCTCGATCAGCCTGAGATCAGCGATCAGCGCTTCGGCCGAGGCATAGCCGGCCGGGTCAGGAGCGGTGTTGCCTCGCTCGGACGCGGCGACCATCACGTCCAACCGGCGGCCCATGCATGCCAGATACTGACGAAAGATTTCCCCCGGGTTGCGGGCGGCGATCTCCTCACCTTCTCCCGTCGCGGCCAGCTCCCGAGCCAGCACCTGACGGAAGCTGTCCGGGACCGGCATCGCCCGTTCGGTGATGCTGAGCGCTCGCACCAGCTCCGAGAGTCGCCGCCGATATCGCCGGAGACCGGTGAGACGGTTCTCCAGAATGGTGCTCCGGGTGACCTCATTGGTCACGAACGGGTTTCCGTCCCGGTCACCGCCTACCCAGGAGCCGAACTGGAAGAACGGCGGAATCTTGAACTGCTCGGACGGATAGGCGTGCGCCAGCGCCCGCTCCAGCTTGTCCAGAAGATCGGGCACAGCCTCGAACAGCGTTTCGTTGAAGAAGTGCAGGCCCCAGAACACCTCCTGAGGCACGGTCGGCTTGGCCAGGCGGAGCTCGCCCGTGGTCCAGAGCAGCTCGATCTCGTTGCGCAGGCCATCCACCAGCGCCTGGCGCTCGCGGGGAGTCCAGCGGGGAGACTCGAGGTCGACCAGCCGGCGATAGATCCGCCGGTGCTTCTCGAGTACGGTGACTCGGCGCGCTTCGGTAGGATGGGCGGTGATGACGGGGCGAATGCGGAGCACGTCGAGCAGCTCGCGAATCTCCAGCGGCTTCACGCCGCTGGCAGCGGCGCTGGACACGACCTGCGCGAACGTCCCGCGCAGCTGGTCGTAGCCCCGCTCGATCTCGATTTGCCGGCGACGGCGCATTGCCGCGTTCTGCTCCGCGATGCTGAGCAGCTGAAACCAGATCCCCTGCACCTGCAGCGTTCGGGCGAGCAGCTCGGGGCTCAGACTGGACGGGAGTCGCTCGCCCCGGAGCACAGACTCGACCTCGGGCTGACGCTCGCGCACCAGATCGAGGAGCAGCGCCGACAGAAGCTCCACCACCTCCTGTGCGTATGCCGCTGCGCTCGCCGCCGCCGGATCCGCCGACTCCGGCAGGGTGTCGGTGGAGAAGGGCTCGAGCGCCGTGTGGGTCATACTACGCGGTCACGAAGAGGGGCGCCGCTGAAGAAGAGACGGAGATTCTCCAGGGCTCTCATGCCCATGGCGACACGGGTCTCTTGGGTGGCACTGCCGAGGTGTGGAAGCAGCACAACATTTTCCAAGGCCACCAGCGCCGGCGAGACCTGGGGCTCCTTCTCGAAGACGTCGAGCCCTGCGCCAGCCAGCGTTCCGCCGCTGAGAGCTTCCACCAGCGCGGCTTCGTCCACCACGTCCCCTCGCGCAGTATTGATCAGGAACGCGCCGGGGCGCATCTGCCGCAGGCGCTCGCGGGTCATCAGGTGGCGCGTCTCGGGAGTGGCGGGACAGTGAAGCGATACGAAGTCCGACTCCTCCAGCACCTGGTCCAAACTGGACCTAGGCTCGGCCCCAAGCGCCGCCGCTTCCGCGGGCGTCGGCGGGTAGGGATCGTGGAAGATCACCCGCATCCCAAAGCCGTGATGCGCGCGCCTGGCCACCGCACGGGCAATCCGCCCCATTCCCACGAGCCCCAGCACCTTCCCGCTGACTTGCGTCCCCAGCATGTGAGTGGGGCGCCAGCCGGTCCACGCACCGGCACGCACGTGCCGCTCCCCTTCCCCGGTGCGGCGGCTCACCATCAAAAGCAGGGTGATGGCAATGTCGGCCGTGGCCTCGGTAAGTACGTCGGGGGTGTTGGACACCGCGAGCCCCCGGTCCTTGGCAGCGGCGGCGTCAATGTGGTTGAAGCCCACGCCGAAGTTGGCCAGCATGCGGGCCCGGCGGGGCTCAGCGCTGAGAAC
>JALYPB010000249.1 GCA_030856585.1 Gemmatimonadota bacterium
CTCGGGCCGCCATCCGGGCAACGAAGGCGAGATTGGTCACGCGGCGGAGTCGGCCACCACGGATCCGTCGGCCAGCCGGATCGTTCGGCTGGCACGGCCGGCAAGGTCCAGATCGTGGGTCACCAGAACCAGCGTGGTGCGAAGGTCGCGGTTCAGCTCCACCATGAGGTCGATGATCGTGGACCCGGTTCTCGCGTCGAGATTCCCGGTGGGCTCGTCCGCAAACAACACCTTGGGACGGATACTGAATCCGCGCGCCAATGCCACCCGCTGCTGCTCTCCGCCGGAGAGCTGGGAGGGATAGTGGTGCTCGCGGTCGGCGAGACCGACCCGGGCCAGCAGCTCCCGCGCGCGGGCCGCCGATCCGTCGTCACCACGGAGCTCCAGCGGGACCTGCACGTTCTCCTGTGCCGTCAGGGTGGGAATGAGCTGAAACGCCTGAAAGACGAAGCCCACCTTCTCGCCTCTGATCCGCGCTCGCTGATCCTCGTTCAGGGCCCCGAGCTCCTGCCCATCGAGGTAGACCTTCCCGGCACTGGGCTGGTCGAGTCCAGCGAGCAATCCCAGCAGCGTTGTTTTCCCGCTTCCGGATGGGCCCAGTATGGCAAGAAATCCGCCCGGCTCCAGACTGAAGGTGATATCCTTCAATACCGTGAGGTCCCGGCCAGCCGATCGATAGGTCCGGGTCAACGATTGGCACTGCAGCATAGTGGTGTGCATCTCGAATGATACCAAAGTACGTACCTGTATTCGCCCTGGTTGCGGCTCTCCTCGCGTGCAGCCAGCCGAGCAGGGAGCCGCGTGAACGCAGCATACCTCCCACCGCCACCGGCGACCGGCCCTCGGTCGTGTTTCTCGGCACCAGCCTGACCGCCGGGCTCGGCCTGGAGCCCGAGCAGGCGTATCCAGCCCTGGTCCAACAGAAAATCGACTCGGCGGGGTTGGGGTTTCGGGTGGTGAATGCGGGAGTCAGTGGCGAGACCTCCGCGGGCGCCCGGCGGCGGGTCGATTGGCTGCTCCGGGAACCGGTTGCGGTGCTAGTGCTGGAAACCGGGGCGAATGATGGACTCCGGGGACTCCCGCCCGACTCCCTCCGGGCGAATATCCAGGCCGTGTTCGATCGCGCCAGGGCGATCTCACCCTCTCCCAGGCTGGTGCTGGTGGGAATGAGAGTCCCGCCCAATTATGGACGGACGTACACCGAGCGGTTCCAGGCCATTTACCCCGAGCTCGCGCGGGAGAATGGCGCCGCATTGGTCCCATTTCTGCTCGACCGGGTTGGCGGCGTCGCCCAGCTCAATCAGGCGGACGGTATCCACCCGACCGCCGAGGGTCAGCGGGTGATGGCGGAGACGGTGTGGCGGGTGCTGGAGCCAGTGCTTCGTGGCAAAGCGTGAGCGGGAACAGCAAAGAGCGTAAGCGGTAAGCGGGAAAGCGAAGGATCTATTTGTTCAGGATCTCCTCCAGCGCCGCGACGGCAGTATCGATCTCCTCTGTGGTGTTGTAATAGTGTGGCGAGATCCGGAGCGCTGACTCGGTGCCTTTCTCGTCCATGTCGATTACTGCGTCCTCCCTGTGCGGCGAGCTGGTATTGATACCCCGGCGCCGAAGCTCGAGCTTGATGTCTCGAGTATCGCGCCCCGCGACCGCTACCGTCACGATGGCGCAGAGCTCGGGGCCTCGGTCGAGGACTCGCACACCCGGCACGGCGGCAAGGCGTTGTCGAGCGTAGTCAGCCAGCTCCCGGGCGCGGTCCCGGGCGGTATCGAGCCCCACCTCGAGCGCGTATCGCGCCGCAGCCCCGAGTCCGAGTACCAGGGCATAGGCGAATTCCCAGGTCTCGAACCGCCGCGCGTCCGGAGTGAGCTCGAATGCATCCGCCTCCGTCCAGGTGGCGCCGTGCATGTCCACCAGGAGCGGGTGAGCGCCGGTCTGGAGCATCCGATCGGACACGTAGAGGAAACCAAGGCCTCGAGGGCCCCTCACGAACTTCCTGGTGGCGGCCGTGAAATAGTCGCAGTTGAGCCGGGCGACGTCGACCGGCATCTGGCCGACTGCCTGGCAACCGTCGATCAGGTAGGGGACATCGGCCTCACGGCAGATCCGGCCCACCGCCTCGGCCGGCTGCACCAGGCCTGAATTGGTGGGAATCCAGGTGAGGGAAACGAGCGCCGGGCGCCGGTGAGCCACCAGGCGGCGAACCGATTCCGGATCCACACCGCCCTCCGACGCATCTTCGGCGCGAACGATCTGCACGCCTCGCCGACGGGCAAGCGAGAGGTACATGATCTGATTGGAGGCGTAATCCGACCGGCTGGTGACGATGACATCTCCAGGGCCGAGGTCGAAGGCGCCGAAGGCCTGGGCGAACGCGACGGTCGAGTTCTGCACCAGCGCGATGTTGCGCGACTGGCCGCCGAGCAGCCGGCCAACGTCCTCATACACCTGCCGGATCGGCTCCGCCTGCGCATCGGCCGCCTCGTACCCGCCGAGCTCTTCCTCCAGGGTCAGGTGCTCGAGGATCGTATCGCGCACCGGGCGGGGGACGAACGCCGCACCGGCATTGTTCAGGTGGGCCACGCCGTCGCAACCGGGCGTGTCCGAGCGCCAACGGGTCAGATCCATGCGCCAAGCTCCTCGATCCCGCGTTGCCAGTGGTGGCTGAAACGACGGCCGGCGGCCGCCAGGTCGTTTTGCCGCAGCGCCTCGATGATCCGGGCGTGATGCTGCGTCGAGAGGCTCACTCGCCCCGCGTCGCGCAGATAGGCCCGCATGTACCGGCGGGGCACCTGCCAGAGAGTGGAAATCATAGAGAGCAGGCGCTGGTTGGCGCAGCCCTGGAGCAGGGTACGGTGCCACTGCTCGTCGAGGTCGATACAACGATCCGGGTCCCCCCGGATTCCGGCGAGCTCGCGGTCGATCGCTACCAGCTCGGCCAGCCGGCCGGCAGGGATCTCGCCCGACAGCTCCAGGGCGAGCCCTTCCAACTTGGACAGAATGGCGCCCGTCTCCCGCATCTCGGATGCATCGAGGGCCCGAACACTGAATCCTCGTCCCATGTCGGCGTCAAGGACGCCTTCGCGGGCCAGGCGGAGCAGAGCCTCCCGCACCGGGGTACGACTCACTCCCAGCTGGCTGGCCATCTGGGTGTCCCGTACCCGAGCTCCCGGCGGCAGGTCACCCCGGGCAATGCGGTCGAGGAGTTGGCGATACACTTCGTCGCGAAGCGGCGTACGCCCGATAATATGGCCTCACATGCCCTGTGTATACTGTATACAGTATACAAAATGGCGCGTCAGGGCAACCTTAGACCGGGGAATCTCATGTACAACTGGCTCCCCATTGCCACCCTTCTCTTGGGGGCCCTACCCCTCGCCGCCCAGTCCGAACCGGCGCTTCGGGAGTATTTCGAAGACCGGACTGTCATGGTCAAGCAGGCGATGCCCGGCACGGAGGAAGGGGTGGACGTCTACCCCGGCACCGATAAGCCGCTCGACTACCCCAAATACGCCAGCCGCCTCAAGCAGCATGGGACGGCGTTGCGGTCCGGGCAATCGGCCATCGTCACCAAGGTCAAGGTGAAGTCGAAGCACATCGAGTTCCAGCTCGATGGCGGAGGCTACGGCACCATGGGCGACGAGACCTCGACGAACATCAGCACTGCCGCAACGCCCAAAACGAGGCGGGAGAAGAATCTCGAGGCCCAGGTTCAACGGGAAGTGGATTCAGTCAAAAGGCGTGCGATGCGGGAGGAGCTCGATGACCTGAAACGCGAGCGGGAGAGAGAGGACGCCCGCAACCGCTCGGCGGTGGCAGAGGCGGAAGAACACAGGAAGCAAAACGTGCGGCAGCGGCGCCTCGAAGGCGGGTCGCGCTTCAATATCCGCTATCGCGACCAGCTTCCCAGCAGCGCCCTCACGCCGGAGGCCGTAATCGCGGCCCTGGCCCAGTACGTGGATTTCAGCCAACTCTCGGCCTCGGTTGCCCCTGAGACGGGCATTCCGGGACAGGTCGGTCCGCAAGCGGAGCCTCGGCGGGGCGGTCTGCCTCGCAAGGGAATGCTGGCTCAGGAGGTGGACGCCCAGCTGGGACCACCGACGTCGAGCAAAGAACGGAAGGAAGGCACGCTCCGGGTACAGACGAAGGAGTACTCCACCCCCGAAGGGCGGGTTACCGGTGAATTCGTGGAAAGTGTGCTGATCCGCTACACGATTACCTCGGAATGAGGCTTCTGGCTTTTGCCGCTTCACTTCGGCGCGAGTCGCTCAACCGAAAGCTCCTCCAGCTTGCCGTTGACCTGGCCAGGAATGCCGAGATCGAGGTGGACCTGGCCGACTTTCACGACTTCGACATGCCGCTTTATGACGCTGACATCCAAACGGCGTCGGGCTTTCCCAGTGGCGCCCGGGAGCTGGCCCGGAGAATAGAATTTGCCGACGGCCTCCTGATCGCGTCGCCAGAGTACAACTATTCGATGCCCGGGACGCTCAAGAACGCGATCGACTGGGTGTCACGTATGAAGCCGATGCCGCTGTCGGGCAAGCATGGGATGCTGCTCGCCGCATCCACCTCTCTGGTTGGGGGAATTCGTGGGCTCTGGGCGCTGCGTGTCCCGCTGGAAGGGCTCGGTGTTACCCTTTACCCGGGCATGTTTGCGTTGGCGCAGGCCTCGCAGGCGTTCGACGAGGCCGGCAAGCTTAAGGATCGGGATGTCAGGGACCGTTTGGTGAAGATGGTGGGCGGTTACTTCGTCATGGGACAGAAGCTGTCGGCACCGTAACCGGAATTGAGACGGCCCCGAACCTATCGCCGGGGCCGCGGGCGTAGCGCAGATCTATGACGTGGACCAGATACTGGGTCGGACCCACCTGCTCGATCTCGAAGGTTGGAAATCGCGCCCAGCCGAGGAATCGCCGGCCCAAGAGGCTCCGGGTTGCGGGTAGCACTGCGGGGTGG
>JALYPB010000276.1 GCA_030856585.1 Gemmatimonadota bacterium
CGAAGCGGTACCGGCAAAGCAGGATGTGATCACCTCGCTGCCGAGCCCGAGCGCCTCGAAGATCTGTGCGCCGCAGTAGGAGGAGAGAGTGGAGATTCCCATCTTCGAGAGAATCTTCAGCAGCCCCTTCTCTGCGGCGGTGCGATAACCGAGGGCGGCATTTCTAGCCGAAGGCCGATCCTGTTCCGGGTCTGTGCCCTGGTGTGCCTTTGCTGTCCCGCTGTCCCGCTGTCCCACCTCCGCGCTGAAGATTCCGTCCACGCTCTCCAATGCCAGCCACGGATGCACCGCCTCGGCGCCGTAGCCGATGAGGCTGGCGAAGTGGTGGATATCGAACGCGTCTCCTGCTTCAGCCACGAGACCGACCCGAGCTCGGAGGCCGACGTGCACCAGGTGTTGGCGCACCGCGCCGATGGCCAGCAGCATCGGAATCGGCGCCCTGCGGTCGGTCGCGGCGCGATCGCTGATGATGAGGATGTGCGCGCCCCGTCGTGCGGCCCGCTCCGCGGCGCGGCGGAGAGCGGTGAGCGCGGACTTGAGTCCGCCGGTTCCCTTGGCCGGATTCCAGACGGCATCCAGAGTGACGGTGGAGAATCCGGCCACATTCCGCAGTGCCGCCATCTCCTCGGCCAGCAGGATCGGGTGCTCCAGCCGGAGCATCCGGGCGTACGAGGCTCGCTCCAGCAAGGGCGAGCCGCGCCGGCCCAGGTGCATCCGAAGCGACATCACCATGGATTCCCGCAACGAATCGATCGGCGGGTTCGTCACCTGGGCGAATCGCTGCCGGAAATAGGCATAGAGACTCTGTGGCACGGCCGATAGCGGGGGGATCGGGGTGTCGTCACCCATGCTCCAGACCGGGTCGCCTCCGGTGCTGCCCATCGGTTCCAGCACCATCCGCAGGTCCTCGGCCCCGTAGCCGAATGCCCACTGCAGCCGCAGCAATGCTTCGCCGGTGTGGGTAGGCGGAACCCTCGCCGGGTCGGGAGCCAGGGTGGCCATGTAGCGCGCTACCCAGCGGGCGTAGGGCCGGCGGCCCGCTACCTCCCGCTTCGCGTCCA
The DNA here is from genome assembly GCA_030856585.1 of Gemmatimonadota bacterium. Classification (GTDB taxonomy): domain Bacteria; phylum Gemmatimonadota; class Gemmatimonadetes; order Gemmatimonadales; family GWC2-71-9; genus CAVVWJ01. The sequence continues at coordinate 1,062 of JALYPB010000276.1, forward strand.
GATTGCGGATAACCTCCCCCCGCCGGGTATCTACCACCAGGACCTCGCCCGGTCCGACCTTGCCGCACTCCATCACCTCGCGCGGATCGAGATCCACCAGCCCAACCTCGGATCCGGCAACCACCAGGCCGTCAGCCCGCACCTTGTAGCGGCAGGGCCTGAGCCCGTTGCGATCCACTGCTGCGCCAGCCAGCACGCCATCGGTAAAAGCGAGTGCGGCGGGACCGTCCCACGGCTCCAGCAGGCATTGGTGATACTCGTAGAATGCCTTCACCCCGGGATCGAGGTCGGAATATTTTTCCCAGGCCTGCGGAATCGTCATCATCGAGGCGTGCACCACGTCGCGCCCGGAGCGAACCAACAGCTCCATGGCGTTGTCCAGGCTGGCGGAATCGCTGCCCTCCTTCCAGATCACGTCCCGGATCCGCTCGATCTTCTCACCCCATACCGGCGAGGCGAGCATCGGCTGCCGCATGGTCATGGCATTCCGGTTGCCCCACAGCGTGTTGATCTCGCCATTGTGCGCCAGCAGCCGGAAGGGCTGGGCCAGCGGCCAGCTGGGCAGAGTGTTGGTGGAGTAGCGCTGATGGAAGACGGCAATCGCGCTCTCGTATTCCGGGTAACGGAAGTCGGTGAAGAACGCGGGGAGCTGGGTGCCGGTGAGCAGTGCCTTGTAGACAATTGTACGGCAGGACATGGAGCAGGCGTAAAATCCCTGGAGTCCGCTCTCTTCCGCGCGCCGCTCCATTTCCCGCCGGGCGAGATAAAGCGCGCGCTCCCACGCATCCTCATCGGTGGTGAGCGCGGGCCGGCCCACCAGCACCTGGCGAATGACCGGACAGGAAGCTCGTGCGGTTGGCCCGAGAGCCGTGGGATTCACCGGCACGTCGCGCCAGCCCAGCACCGGAATGCCGTCCTCGGCGAGCACGGCCTCGATCATCCTGACCGAGGCGGCCAGCGCTTCGCCCGAGGCGGGCAGGAAAAAGGCTCCCACGCCGAAGGGGAGCCCGGGCTGCAGATGAAGCCCCAGCCGGTATGAGTCGCGATAGAACAATCGGTGTGGAATCTGGGTCAGGAGCCCAGCACCGTCGCCGGACAGGTCGGTAGACGCCGCACCCCGGTGCGCGACGCGGGCCACGGCCTCGACCGCCATGGCAACCACCTCATGGCTGCGGGTACCGGAGGCCGCGGCTACAAAGCCGACGCCGCAGGCATCATGCTCACGAGTGGAATCGAGGGACGTTGTTGCGCGAGTGGCGGCGTGTCGTCGGTCGTGCTGACGAGACCCGGCCGGGTGGATCCGCTGCCCAGTGGCCATGGTGACTCCTGAGTTGTCGTGCCTCAGCGACCGGAGAGGCCGCTCCCGAGGCAATAAAAAAGGCCCGCTCCATTCGGGCGCGGGCCGGGGTCAACGTGAACACGCTAACTCACCCGGTCGCCCCCCTGGAGCGGACGATATTGAGATTGACGTTAAGAAGGACCTGGGCGAGTGGCTTGCTCATGCTGCATTATTATGCATTGAGATGCATTCGTCAAGGCGGGTAGTGGACGCGAATATTCGTGAGCCCTTCAGGCCTTCGCTCCGCTCAGGATGACAACGTCTCCGCCCTTGACTCTCCGTCCGGAAAGCCGTAGCCTCATGACCATGCAGCTCGTCCTTCTCGTCGTCGTCCTCCTCCTTAGCGTCCTGCTTGCCGTCCTTATCGGTGAGCGAGGGGTCCACGGCGTGCCTGCATGAGACAATAAGTCTCGACTGAGTTTCACGGCGCCGCGGACCCTGAAGTCCGCGGCGTTTTTCTTTGCCCTTCAACCCGAAAGTGACGTATGGCAAGCCCGGAAGTCTTGATCTTCGATACCACGCTGCGCGACGGCGAGCAGGCCCCCGGCAACAGTCTCTCGCCCGAGGAGAAGCTCCGCCTCGCCCGTCAGCTCGACGCGCTCGGAGTCGATATCATCGAAGCCGGCTTCCCCGCCGCCTCGGAGGGTGATTACCGGAGCGTGCGCGACATTGCCGCCGAGGTCCGGCGCCCGGTCATCGCGGCGCTGGCCCGGTGCACCGAACGGGACATCGAGCTTGCAGGAGAAGCGCTGAGCGAGGCGGCCCGCGGCAGGATCCACGTTTTCATCTCCACGTCCGACCTGCACATCCGGGAAAAGCTGCGAACCACCCGCGACAATGTCCTGGTCATGGCGCGCGACGCGGTCCGCCGGGCCCGCCACTACACCGACGATGTGGAGTTCTCGGCCGAAGATGCCAGCCGGACCGATCCGGACTTTCTCTGCCGGGTGGTGGAAGCCGCTATCGAAGAGGGGGCCACGACCATCAATCTGCCCGACACCGTCGGCTATGCGATGCCGGCAGAGTACGCGGCGATGTTCCGGGACGTGCGGGAGCGGGTGCCGGGCAGCGACCGGGTGATCCTCAGCGCTCACTGTCACGACGATCTCGGCCTTGCCGTGGCCAACACGCTGGCCGCCATCGCGGCTGGAGCCGCGCAGGTCGAGTGCACCGTGAACGGAATCGGCGAGCGGGCCGGGAACGCGGCGCTGGAGGAGATCGTGATGGCCAGCCGGGTGCGCGGCGCCGCGGTGGCGTTCCAGTGCAGGGTGGAGTCGCGCGAGATCTATCGCACCAGCCAGCTCCTCTCCTACCTGACCGGCGTCTTCCCCCAGCCCAATAAGGCCATCGTGGGACGCAACGCCTTCGCCCACGAGGCGGGCATTCACCAGCACGGGATGCTCCAGAACGGCCTCACCTACGAGATCATCCGGCCCGAGATGGTGGGCATTCCCCATTCGACGCTGGTGCTGGGAAAGCACTCTGGGCGGCATGCCCTGGAGCGCCGCTGCGAGGAGCTGGGGTATCAGCTCACCGAAGACCAGCTGGCAGCCCTGTACCAGGGATTCAGCGCGCTGGCCGAGCGCAAGCGCGAGATCCTGGACGAGGATCTGCTGGCGCTGCTGCACGAGAGCTTTCACGACGCGCCCGAAGAGTATCAGCTCAGCCATCTCCGCGTTGTCTGCGGGAGCGTAACGGCCACAGCCGAGGTCAGGATGACCGGACCGTGGAGCGGCGAGCGCTCGGCACGCGGCACCGGCGACGGCCCTATCGCGGCCGCATTTGCCGCGGTGAGCGAGATCCTGGAGCGTCAGCTCGAAGTCCTGAGCCTTTCGCTCCGATCGCTGACCCCGGGGCGCGACAGTGTGGGCCAGGTGTTCCTCCAGGCCAAGATCGACGGCAAGTCCCTCACCGGGCACGGCGCGTCCACCGACATCGTGGAGGCCAGCGCGCGGGCGCTGGTTCACGCCCTCAACAAGGCGCGGCACGCCGACAAGCTGGAGTCGAGCTCGCTCAACTCCGTCTATCTGTGGGGAGTATGATGGGGAAGAGAAGCGTGAGCGGTGAGCGGTCAGCAGTGAGCGGGAGCTTTTCATGACGGAATCTCTGACAGGATCGCAGATCCTCTGCCGCGCCCTGCTCGAGGAGGGTGTGGACGTCCTCTTCGGCTACCCGGGCGGCGCGATCATGCCGTTCTACCACGCGCTGCCCGAGTTCCCCGCGCTGCGCCATGTGCTGGTGCGGCATGAGCAGGCAGCAGCCCACGCGGCCGACGGGTACGCGCGGGCGTCCGGGCGGGCAGGTGTCTGCGTCGCCACGTCCGGCCCTGGAGCCACCAACCTCGTCACCGGACTCGCCACGGCCAACATGGACAACACGCCGGTGGTGGCAATTACCGGCCAGGTGGCCCGCGCGATGATGGGGCGGGACGCCTTCCAGGAAACCGACATCATCGGGATCACCCAGCCGATCACCAAGCACAGCCGCCTGGTCGAGGATGGGGAGGAGATCGAGGATGCGGTGCGGGAGGCCTTCCATGTGGCTCAGGAAGGGAGACCGGGGCCGGTGCTACTGGATATTCCGAAGGACGTGCAGAATCAGAAGGCGGAGTGGCGGGGCGGACGGGCGGACGGGCGGACGGGCGGTAATGTCTCCTCTACCGCCGTACCGCCGTACCGCCTTACCGCCGCTCTCGAAGAAGCCGCTCAGCTGATCGCCCAATCCGAGCGCCCTCTCATCATGGCCGGTCACGGAGTGGTGCTCTCCGGCGCCTATCCCGAGCTCAGGGTGCTGGCCGAGCGCACCGGCATTCCAGTGATCACCACCTTGCTCGGCATCAGCGGCTTTCCCGAGGCGCATCCCCTGCATCTGGGCATGCCGGGTATGCATGGCGAGGTGCATGTCAACCGTGCCATCCAGCAGTCCGATCTCATCATCGGACTGGGGCTACGGTTCGATGACCGCGTCACCGGCAACCTGGCGGGCTTCGCCCGGGGGGCCAAGGTAATCCACATCGAGCTAGACCCATCGGAGATCGGGAAGAACGTGCCGGTAGCTGTCGGTCTGGTGGGCGACGTGCGGGAGGTGCTGTGCTCGCTGCTTGCGATGATCGCACCGCGCAACTGCGATGGCTGGCGGCGCGAGATCGCTGGCTTTGTGCGCCCTCGGGACGAGAGCTTCCGGGCCGGGCTCTCGCCTCAGGCAATCCTGGATGCCATCAGCGACTCCAGTGACGGGCGCTGCACCATCGTGTCCGATGTGGGCCAGCACCAGATGTGGGTCGCGAAGCTGTTCCGGTATCAGCGCCCCAACAGCCACATCACCTCCGGCGGACTGGGAACGATGGGCTTTGCCGTGCCGGCGGCGATGGGCGTTGCCCTGGCCCGGCCGGGGGAGCCGGTCTGGGCGATCTCCGGCGACGGCGGATTCCAGATGAACATGCAGGAGATGGCCACCATGGTGCAGGAAGGCATCCCGGTGAAGATGGCGGTGTTCAACAATGGGTATCTGGGGATGGTGCGGCAGTGGCTGCAGTTCTTTCACGGCAAGCGCTACTCCGCCACTCCCATCTGGAGCCCGGACTACGTCAAGCTGGCCGAGGCGTACGGGATCGCCGGGCACCGGGTGGAGTCGATGGATCAACTCGAGGGTGCGGTCGCGAACGCCGCGGCCGAGCCAGGGCCGGTCCTGGTGGAGTTCATGATCGAGCAGGAAGCAAACGTCTTCCCGATGATCCCACCCGGGGGGTCTCTCTCCGAGCCCATCGAGGGAGAAGCAGCAACCCCCCTGGTATCCGCGTGAGCGATGCCCAGGCGGTGTCGGTTCTCCTCGAGGACCGGCTGATCACTCTGAATCGCGCCGTCGGACTCATCCGGCGGCGTAACATGCCGGTACGCAGCCTGGCCATTGGTCCTACGGCCACGCCCGGCCTTTCGAGGTTGACCATTATGATGGAGTCGGACACCGAGACGGCCGAGCGAGCCGTGCAGCATCTTGAAAAAGTGATAGGCGTACGCGGCGCCATCGCGTTTCCCGCCCTGGACGGCGTGGCTCGTGAGCTGGCACTGGTAAAGGTTCGGGCGCCGCATCATCGCTACGCCGAGCTGCTGGACGTGATCCAGCTCTATAACGCCGTGGTCCTCGACGACTCCCATGATGGCCTGATAATTCAGCTCAGCGGCACCGAAGCCTTCGTGCTTTCCTGCCTCCGGGCACTCGACGCCTTCGAGGTGGTCGAGGTTGCCCGCAGCGGCACGGTTGCGCTCGGGACGGCCAACAACCTTCAATCAGAGGCTGTGAGATGACGAACGCACCCGTGCGGGTCTACTACGATGCCGACGCCGATCGCGGCCGCCTGGCCGGCCGGACCATCGCCATCATCGGCTACGGCAGCCAGGGACACGCACACGCCCTCAACCTCCGAGAGAGCGGGGCCAAGGTGATCGTCGGTCTCAGGCGGGGCGGCGCGTCCTGGGACCGCGCGCAGGCCGCCGGGCTGGATGTGCGCCCCGTGGCTGAAGCGGTGGAGCGGGCCGACGTCATCATGATGCTGGTGCCGGACCAGGATGGGCGGGCCATCTACGAGGCCGGCGTCGCGCCGGGCCTCCGTCCCGGCAACACCCTGATGTTTGCCCACGGGTTCAACATTCACTACGGCGAGATTGTGCCCCCCGCCGGCGTGGACGTCACGATGGTGGCACCCAAGTCGCCCGGCCATCTGGTACGGAGCGAGTTCGAAGCCGGCCGGGGCGTGCCCGGGCTGGTGGCGGTGCATCAGGACGCGAGCGGCCAGGCTCTGGCCAACGCGCTCGCCTACGCGGCGGGCATCGGATGCACCCGTGCGGGGGTCATCGAGACGTCGTTCCAGGAGGAGACCGAGACCGATCTCTTCGGAGAACAGGCCGTGCTGTGCGGCGGCGTGACCGCGCTGGTGAAGGCCGGCTTCGAGACGCTGACCAAGGCCGGGTACCGGCCGGAGATGGCCTACTTCGAGTGCCTGCATGAGCTCAAGCTCATTGTGGACCTGATGTATCGCGGGGGGCTCGGCTTCATGCGCTACTCGATCAGCGACACGGCGGAGTACGGCGACTACACCCGCGGCCCGCGGGTCATCACCGATGAGACCCGGGCCGAGATGAAGCGGATCCTCGAGGCTATCCAGGACGGATCGTTTGCCCGCGAATGGCTGGCTGAGAACAAGGCGGGCCGGCCCAATTTCGAGCGCGCGCGTCAGGCCGACAAGGATCACGAGATCGAGCGAGTGGGCGCCGAGCTCCGAGCGATGATGCCGTGGTCGGAGGAGGGGAAACAAGGCGGGTCAGCGGGTAAGCGGGACAGTACCACCACACCTGAAAAGATTGACGAGTCAGAGCGGCCGACCCGCCGACCCGCTGTCCCGCTGCCCCGCTGAATGCGAACGCTATTCGACAAGGTCTGGGACGCCCACGTGGTGAGTCAGGCCCCGGGAGGGCCGGCACTGCTCTACGTGGACCTGCATCTTGTCCACGAGGTCACCTCACCCCAGGCGTTCGAGGGACTGCGGCTCAACGGGCGGCGAGTGCGCCGGCCCGACCTCACCGTGGCCACCGTAGACCACAACGTTTCGACCGGAGACCGGAGCCTCCCGATCGCCGACGAGCTGTCGGCCCGGCAGGTCCGTTCGCTGGTGGACAACGCCCGCGAGTTCGACGTACGGCTGTTCGATCTCGACTCGCCGGAGCAGGGCATCGTCCACGTGATCGGACCCGAGCTGGGCCTCACCCAGCCCGGGATGACCATCGTCTGCGGAGACTCCCACACCTCGACCCACGGTGCCTTCGGCGCGCTCGCCTTCGGCATAGGCACCAGCGAGGTGGAGCACGTCCTCGCCACTCAATGCATCGTGCAGGATCGCCCCCGTACGCTGGAGGTCCACTTCTCGGGCCGGGCCCAGCCAGGAATCTCGGCCAAGGACCTGATCCTCTCTCTCATCCGTTACATTGGCACCGCGGGCGCCGCGGGACACGTCATTGAATACACCGGTCCGGCCATCCGGGCACTTTCGATGGAAGGCCGGATGACCGTCTGCAACATGTCCATCGAGGCGGGGGCTAGGGCCGGCATGATTGCGCCGGATGAGACCACGTCCGCCTATCTGAGAGGACGCAGGCATGCTCCCTCCGGCGACGCCTGGAACCGAGCGATCGAGTCCTGGGCGCTGCTCCGAACCGATCCGGAGGCGGTGTACAATCGCCGGGTGGAGATGGATGCTGGTGCGATCCAGCCTCAGGTTACCTGGGGAACCAGTCCGGGAATGACTGCGGACATCACCGAGCGGGTGCCCGATCCCGACCACGCGAAATCCGACGCCGAGCGGCAGTCGTACCAGCGGGCGCTGGAATACATGGCGCTTCGTGCCGGTACACCGCTCGAGGGTCTCAAGGTGGATCGGGTATTTCTGGGCTCCTGCACCAATGCGCGCATTGAGGACCTGCGCGAGGCCGCGCAGGTTGCGCGAGGACGCAGGGTGGCAAGCGGGGTCCGGGCGATGGTGGTGCCTGGTTCCCGGCAGGTCAAGGCAGCAGCCGAGCGAGAAGGGCTGGACCGGGTGTTCACCGAGGCAGGTTTTGAATGGAGAAATCCAGGGTGCTCCATGTGTCTCGGCATGAACGAAGATGTCCTCGGCCCGGGTGAGCGTTGCGCCTCCACTTCGAATCGGAATTTCGAAGGACGCCAGGGCAGGGGAGGGCGCACGCACTTGATGAGTCCTGCCATGGCGGCCGCGGCGGCGATTGCAGGATGTCTGGTGGATGTGCGCGGCTATCTGTCAGGCGCAGCGGCACCTTTCTCCCGCGCTGAAGACGGTATGCATGCTGAGATCTCACCTGAGATGGGTGCTGTAACATAAAGCCTGGAATACACATACAGGCATCACTTAAAGTTGATCACACTGCAGCTCGCCCGTTTGTATGCATAAGGATAAAAGAGCCCATGCAGCCGTTTGTTTCGCATACCGGACGAGTGGCTTCGCTCCGTCGAACCAACGTCGACACCGATCAGATCATTCCCAAACAGTTTCTGAAGCGGATCGAACGCACCGGCTTCGGCGCGTTTCTTTTCTACGATTGGCGGCGTCAGAGCGACGGTACTCTGAACCCCGATTTCGAGCTCAATCGACCTGAGTCGAAGGGCGCCACCGTCCTGCTCACCGGCGCGAACTTTGGCTGCGGCTCATCCCGCGAGCATGCGCCGTGGGCGCTCGCCGATTTCGGCTTCCGCGCCATCATCGCGCCGTCATTCGCTGACATCTTCTACGCCAACTGTATGCAGAACGGTCTGCTGCCCGTGGTCCTGCCTGAAGCTGCGGTGGCCGAGTTGTTTCAGCGTTGCGCGGCGATTCCGAAGTACGAAGTGACCGTGGATCTCGAGGCCCGAGCGGTGAGCGACGCCGGCGGATTCCGGGCCGGCTTCGAGATCGAGGAGTATCGCCGCGAGATGCTGTTACGCGGCCTCGATGAGATCGGGCGGACCCTTCTGGACGAGCCCCTGATCGCTGCCTACGAGCGCAAATGAAAGAATTCACGATCGCGGTGCTCCCGGGCGACGGTATCGGACCCGAGGTCACCACCGAAGCGGTGCGGGTCCTGACGGCGGTAGCCGATCTCTACGGCTATCGGATGACCACCAGGGAATACGCCATCGGCGCGGCCGGCGTAGCCGAGGCAGGTGAGGCATTGCCGGCTCGCACTCGTGATGCGGTAGTGGAAGCGGATGCGGTCTTGCTCGGGGCTGTGGGCAGCCCGGCGCTGGCGCAGGCCGCAGGAGATCAGCGGCCTGAGGCCGGACTGCTGGCGCTTCGAAAGCTCCTCGGAGTCTACGCCAATCTGCGGCCGGTAGCGGTGCACTCGGCGCTACGAGCGGTTTCTCCCCTCCGTCCCGAGCGGTTGGACGGTGTGGATCTCCTGATCGTGCGGGAGCTCACTGGCGGCCTCTATTATGGCGAGCCCCGCGGCAGGGATCTGCGTAGCGCGGTCAATACCCTGCGCTATGGGGTCGATGAGATCGAGCGGGTGGCCAAGGTGGCGTTCCGTCTGGCGCGGGCGCGACGCGGGAGCGTCACGTCGGTGGACAAGGCCAACGTACTGGAGGTCTCGCAGCTCTGGCGCGACACCGTCACCAGCCTCGCCGCGGAGTATCCTGACGTGCGCTTGGAGCACCTCTATGTGGACTATGCCGCGATGCGGTTGATCTCAGACCCGTCCTCGATCGATGTGCTGCTGACCGAGAACATGTTCGGCGACATCCTGAGCGACGAGGCAGGAGTATTGGCAGGATCCCTCGGTCTGCTGCCCTCCGCCTCGCTGGGCGAGGGGCCTGGGCTCTTCGAGCCGGTCCATGGCTCGGCTCCGAATCTGGCCGGCCGGGGGGTGGCCAATCCAATTGGCGCCATCGGCTCGGCGGCTATGCTGCTGCGTCACGGCCTCGCGCTGCCGGAGGCGGCTCAGTTGGTCGAGGAGGGGATTGCGGCGGCCCTTACCGCGGGGGCGCGCACCTCGGACATCGCTCTCGGGGGTGAGCCCATTTTGACAACCAGCGAAATGGGCGAGGAGGTGGCTCGGCGCGTCGCGCAGGCCAGCGACGTGGTGACCCGAGCCAGGAGCCGGGTCCGAGCAGGATAGCGTTCTACAGGTCGGTGACGGCTCCGACGCTCGCGCTCGAGACCAGCTTGGCGTACTTGTAAAGCACACCGGCTGTATACCTCGGCGCGGGAGGCTTCCAAGCCGCCCGCCTCCGGGTAAGCTCCGCGTCGGTAACCTCGAGCTGGAGCAACCTGCGTCCGGCGTCGATGGTGATGCGGTCGCCTTCATGAACCAGGGCGATGGTCCCGCCGGTAGCCGCTTCCGGCGAAACGTGCCCCACCACCATGCCGTAGGTGCCTCCCGAAAATCTGCCATCGGTGATCAATCCGACCGAGTCACCCAGCCCCGCTCCGATAATTGCCGAGGTGGGTGCCAGCATTTCGCGCATGCCTGGTCCGCCTTTAGGTCCCTCGTAGCGAATCACGATCACGTCGCCTGCCAGGATCCGGCCCTCGAGAATCGCTTCCAGGCAGCTCTCTTCCGAGTCAAAGACCCGGGCAGGCCCGGTCATGGTCGGGGTCTTCACTCCGGTGATCTTGGCGACGGCGCCGTCGGGGGCCAGGTTGCCGCGCAGAATGGCGAGGTGCCCCTGCGGGTACAGCGGGTGGTCCCAGGGCCGGATCACCTCCTGGTCCCCGCGCGGCTCGGCGGGCACGTCCCGAACCACCTGGGCGACGGTCTCGCCCGTGATGGTGAGTGCGTCACCATGCAACACCCCGTGCGCCAGCAGCATCTTCATCACCTGCGGCACTCCGCCCGCGCGATGCAGGTCGGTGGCCACGTACCGCCCCGATGGCTTCAGGTCGCAGAGGACCGGCACCCGTGCTCGAATGGTCTCGAAGTCGTCGAGCGCGAGTGGCACGCCGGCCGCTCGCGCAATCGCAAGCAGATGCAGTACGGCATTGGTGGAGCCGCCGATTGCCATGGCCACGGTAATCCCATTCTCGAAGGCCTTGCGGGTGAGGATCTGGCGGGGAAGGATCCGCCGGCGAATCGCCTCCACCAGCGCCGTGGCGGAGCGGCCGGCACTGGCGGTCTTCTCGTCGTCCTCGGCCGCCATGGTGGAGGAGTACGGAAGGCTCATTCCCATGGCCTCGAACACCGACGACATGGTGTTGGCGG
>JALYPB010000283.1 GCA_030856585.1 Gemmatimonadota bacterium
AGAAGCGGCGGTAGATGAAGAGGCGGTAGATACAGCGGCGGTCGGCACCTCTCTCCGCCATTGTACCTTCCGCCCCTTTCTTACCGCCTCCCTACCTACCGCCTCCTCACCTACCGCCCTTTCCGCCTTGCCTCCCCCGCCTCCCGGAACTCGGAGGTCCTGTTCCATGAGGGCTGGGCCGGGGCGTTGGCTACTGTCACCGCTGTACGCACGATGACCCGAAGCTGTTGCACCACACCGCCATAGGTGAACGACGGAAGCACCTCGTCGCTGGGCTGATGGTACCGCTTGGCCACGTACTCGTCCTTCTTTTTTTCACCATAGTCGGCAGGGTGGCCGATGAACGACGCTCCGTTCTGCATCGACGTTCCCGGCACGCCCGCTCGGGCGAAGGGGAAGTGGTCAGACCGGAAATAGGAGCCTTTCAGTAGAGCGTTCTGGTTGACACTGACCTTGAGCCCTTCGGCGGCCGCGGCCGTCTGGAATACCGCGCCGAGCGACGACTGGTCGAGGCCCAGCGCCGACACATCGCGGGTTCTACCGTAGAGATTCATGACGTCCAGATTGAGAATGGCGGCGATCCGGTTGAGCGGGATCGTCGGCTTTGCCACGAAGGCCTGGGACCCAAGCAAGCCGGACTCCTCGGCGGTGAACGCGGCGAAGACGATCGAGCGGCCGGTTCGTACGCCGCTTCTGGTGAACGCCTCCGCTGCGGCTAGCACTGCGGCCGTGCCGGAAGCGTTGTCTTCCGCACCGTTGTAGATCGAGTCGCCATCAACCGCTGAGGCGATGCCGAAGTGGTCGTAGTGGCCGCCGACCATAACAGCCTCGCCGGACCTGGCCCCGTGCCCGGGATAGCGGGCCAACACGTTATTGGTGGTGGATCGTTCGATCTCGCTCTGAACGGTGGCCTCGAGGCTCAGACCGAGCGGGACCGCACGAAAGCCACGACGAGCGGCGCGGTCTGTGAGATTCGAAAGATCCTGACCGCCAGCCTTGAACACCCGGCCGGCCGCGTCCTGGGTCAGCCATCCCGCCAACAGAAGAGAGCCCGGCGGCTCTTCGATCCGGACCTGCGGTCCGGTCCAGCTGGACTGTACCGTTGTCCATGGATAGGTGGCGCTTTCGGTGGTGTGCACCAGCAGGATGCCGGCAGCGCCCTGCCGTCGAGCTTCTTCGATCTTGTAGGTCCAACGGCCGTAGTACGTCAGGATGGCACCACGGAAGATGGTCGAGTCCTGGAGCCCGGGGTCGTTGACCAGCGCGACGACGATCTTGTTCTTGACATCCGCCCCTTCGTAGTCGTTCCAATCGTTCTCCGGGCTAACGATCCCGTACCCCACGAACACGAGGTCGCCCTTGGCGGCCACCGTGGTATCGTTGCGCATTGACCAGAGGACGTAGTCGTTCCGAAAGGTGACTGGAACGGCGGTCGGCCCGACAACCTTGACCGCCGGATGCGGCGTGAGCGTGATGATCGGCACCCGGTGATAGTAGGTCCCACTGTCGCCTGCGGGCTTCAAACCCATCCGCTGGAATTCGGCGGCGATGTACCGGGCCGCGATCTCTCCTCCTCGGGTTCCCGGTCTCCGGCCCTCCAGCGCGTCATCGGCGAGGAACTCGAGATGAGCGCGAACGCTGTTCGAATCCACCGCACCAGCGACGCGGGTCGCCTGGCTGGGCGCGGCCTGGGCCTGGACCTTCGCCGCCGAAGCGGAGGCAAGGCAGAACAGGAAGAGAGACTGGAGGCGCATTAAATAGTTCCTGGAAGAGGTCGAACCAGAGACGAAGGACAGAGCCTGGCGAGCACGCAGTCACCGCACCTGGGCCGGCGGGCGATGCAGATTTGCCGGCCGTGGAAGATGAGGAGGTGAGACAGGATACCCCAGTCCTCCCTCGGGTAAAGTTGCATCAGCTCCTCCTCGATCTTGACCGGATCGGTGCCGCGGCTGAGGCCGAGCAGGCCGCTAAGGCGGGTGACATGGGTATCGACCGTCACCCCCTCGTTTGTGTCATATGCATTGCTGAGCACCACGTTGGCGGTCTTGCGCCCCACTCCGGGGAGGGTCCTGAGCTCCTCCATCGTGCGAGGGATCTCGCCGCCATGATCCGCCACCACGGCCTGGGCCATGCCGATAAGGCTCTTGGTCTTGTTCCTGAAGAACCCGGCGGATCTGATGATCTCCTCGACGTCGGCCGGCTCGGCCCTGGCCAGCTCGAAGGGCGTCGGGTAGCGTGCAAAGAGCGCCGGCGTGACCATGTTGACCCTGGCGTCGGTGCATTGAGCCGAGAGGATCGTCGCGCAGAGCAGCTCGTAGGCGTTCCGGTGTACCAGAGCGCACCGGGCGTCGGGGTAGGTGCTCTTGAGCAGGGAAATAATTTCAGAGGCGGACGGGCGGGCGGTAAGGCGGTACGGCGGTAGGGCGGTAAGCGCGCGCTTGCCGGGTACCGGCTTCCTTGCGGCAGCTTTGCTGATCGCGCGGCGGCCCCTTGAGACCTTTGCCGCGGGCCCGCCCTCATTCCCTACCGCCTTTCCGCCTTTCCGCCTTACCGCCTTTCCGCCCGTCTTCATCCCCTTCTCCTCTTCGCAAACCCGACGAACTCCTCAGCCGGCCTGGCATTCAGCACGTGCTCCCGGCCGAGCCATGCCTTTCGCGCCATGCCTACGCCGTAATCCACGTACCCGAGTCCCGCCACGCTGTGTGCGTCGGCACCGATTGAGATTACGACGCCGGCGTCCCGCGCTTTGCGAGCCAGCCGCCAATCCAGATCGAGCCGGTGAGGGTCGGCGTTGATCTCCATGGCCACGCCGGATGCCGCGGCCTTTTCGATCACGGCATCGAGATCGATCGGGTAGGGATCTCGCGAGAGCAGGAGTCGTCCGGTGGGGTGACCGATGATCGTGAGATACGGGTTATCCATGGCTGCCAGCATCCTGGCAGTCATTTCCCTGGGCCCCATGTTGAACCGGCTGTGGATGGAGGCGATGACGAAGTCGAGCCCTTCCAGAACGCGATCCTCGTAGTCGACACGCCCATCCTGAAGGATGTCGGCTTCGATCCCCTTCAATACCCGAAATCCGCTGAGCCGCCCGTTGACCTCATCGATCTCTTCGGCCTGGCGGGCCAGATCGTCGGGGCTGAGTCCGCCAGCATAAGCAGCAGCCTGGCTGTGGTCGGTTACCCCGAGATACTCATATCCCGCCGCCTGGCAGGCCAGGGCCAGCTGTTCCACGGTGTTCGAGCCATCGGAGTAGCTGGTGTGGCAATGCAGAAAGCCCTTGAGCTCACTTCGGTCGAGTAGCTGGGGCAGCTCCTGCCTGCGGGCCGCCGCCACCTCACCCATTCCCTCCCGCAATTCCGGCGGAATGAAGCTCAATCCCAGCGCCTCATAGAACGTGGCTTCGTCGGGGGTGGCAACGAACTCGCTGCCCCGCCAGAGCGCCGCGCCATTCAGGCCAAAGCCCGCCGCGCGGGCATGCTCGGCCAGCCCCTTGAGATGTCCCTCGCTGCCTGTAGCCTGCACCAGAACCGTTCCAGCATTGACCGGCGTGGTGGCCACGATCTGGGCGCTGGTACCTCCGGCGAAGCGCAGGGTGAGCCGCCGTTCGTCCTGGCCGGCGTATTCCTGGACCCCGGGCAGCTGGCTCAGTCGCTTGAACAGATCCGCCGGGGAGGTCTCCGCCACCAGGACGATGATGAGGTCCTTGACCACCTCGGAGCGCCGGCGCACGTCCCCGGCGATCACCGCGCTCTTGACCCCGGGCAGTCGCTCCAAGGCGGCACGGAGTCCTTCGGCCTCGTCAGCGGCATGATGCATGAGCCTGAAGGAGCTGGCCTGTCGAAGGAACGCGATAGACTTGAGGATGTTCTCCGAGGTCCGGGGCCCGAATCGCGGCAGCTTGGCCAGGCGACCGTCGTGAGCCGCCGCCTCCAGCTCGGGCAGGGAGTCGATGCCCAGTATCGCGTGAATCTGGCGGATTTTAGCCACGCCGAGACCGGAGATCTCCAGCATCTCCACCAAGCCGGAAGGAATCTGCTCCCGTAGCTGTTCCAGCATGGTTGCGTGACCGGTCTGGGCCAGCTCGTTGACGATCTGGAGCGTGGCCGGCCCTATCCCCTTGGTCGCCGCCAGGCTGCCGTCTTCCAGCGATCGCCGGAGGTCGCCTGGAAAGCCTACCAGCGCGCGCGCGGCGGTACGAAAGGCCCGGATCCGGAACGGGTTTTCACTCTTCAGCTCGAGGAAGGCAGCGATCTGTTCCAACACCTGCGCGACCGCCTTCTTGTCCATGTAGTCCTTTAC
>JALYPB010000285.1 GCA_030856585.1 Gemmatimonadota bacterium
CCCCACCCACCTGTTCGTTAGCCCAAACAGCTAGAAGCCAGGAGCTAGGAGCCAGCCCTGAAATCCGGGCGGGGGGCCCTGGCGATGCCCGGTCCCCTGCCCCCACCCCGGCACTTGCCTCCGCCACGAGCAACCATGGTGCGCCCATGGACTGCGGGCAGCTCAGCGGTGTCGTCCGGACCCGCCGAGGGGCCAGTGCTCGCAGGAATGAGGGTGACGGTCGTTCCCGGGAGCAGCTCCCGATCGTTGGCCGGGCCGGGCGCAGTCACGGTGACGACTGCGAGCTGCACTTTGGGCTCGACGGGAATGGGGCGCGGAGCCCGCACCGGCCGGACTGTCGGTTTGGAAGGACGAGGAGCTCGGCGGTGGACCCGAGGCTGCTGCGTTTCTTCCGCAGAGGCGATCTTCACCGCAGGGGTCTGGGTCACCAGCGTGAGGTCGCGCGGAGGAACGGACCCCGACTCCTTGACCTCGGGCCCGCACCCCGCAGCGATCGCTACCAGGGCGGTGAGCGGGAGTAGATAGATAGAACGCATGGATCCTCCAGGGTGAACGCCGGCCGGTCCAGGTAGGACGAAGATCAGGGTAACATACACACGTCCCAGGCCATGAGGCTTTACTCCCCTCAGCCCAAACGCGGTGTCCATGGGTGACAAGATGGAAGAGGAACTGATCGCTCGGGCGCACGCCTGGGACCGGGGCATGGTGCAGAACGACGCCGAGGCCATCGGCCGGTACATGGCGGATGACTGGACGATTGTCGGTCCCGACGGCAGCATGAGCGATAAGGCGACATTTCTCGGATTGGTGAAGTCCGGCGCGCTGACTCACGACGTGATGGAGTCGGGTGACACTAGGATTCGGATTTACGGCGATACGGCTGTGTTATTGGCGCGAGGGGTATCCGGAGGCGCAACTATCTGGGTCAGGCGTTTCGAGAGGTGGAGCTCTCATCCAACGTCTTTGTAAGGCAGCATGGGCAGTGGAAGTGTGTCTTGACCCATCTCTCCCGGCTTCCCCCCAGCTGATACACCGGCCGGCCAGCGGATGGCGGGGACAGCGAGCTTCCGGCAGCCCCGGTGAGCTCGCGTCCCCCAGCCTTCCATCCGTCTACGATGCCGATTGCGGCTGGGAGAAGAACGCCTCCGCCGCCTTCTGTAGCTCCTCGGGCGTTAGGTCCTGAACCTTTTGGGCCAGCCACCACATGTGGCCGAAGGGATCCTCGAAGCACCCGGCACGGTCGCCCCAGAACTGGTCTGCCAGCGGCATGATTGGCTTGCCCCCGGCATCGACGGCCCGCTTCCAGGCCTCATCCACGTTTTCACGGTACACGAAAAAGCTGACTGGTGTGCCCCCGTACGATTTCGGGCCCCTGCCGCCCTGCTCGGGCATCTCGTCGCCCAGCATGATTCGAGAGTCCCCGATCCGGATCTCCGCGTTCATCAGGGTCCCATCCGGTCCGGGAAACCGCATGATTTCCTCGGCTCCCAACGCCCTCTTGTAGAAGTCGATCGCCTTTGCCGCACCGGCGACGACGAGGCTGGGTGTGACGGTATGGTACCCCTTGGGAACTGCCTGCCCCTTGTTTGCCATGATAGCCTCCAACACGGTGGAAATAGTGACAGCGGCATATTGGAAACCCGTCACCAACAGGCAAGCTGTTATTTCACTCGGCTCCTCACTGTCATTTCGAGCGAAGCGAGAAATCGCCCCTCGAGACGTCCACAACTCCGTTATATCTACCGCCCGAGTTTCAGCGACTCCCCCACCTCTATCGCCTGAAACTGCTCCGCCGGCACACCGCGCTCCCGCCACGCGGCCGCCAGCTCGCGCACCGGGTCGTCGATTCCCTCGGCAGTCAATTGAAAGGTGCCGAAGTGCATCGCGATGCTCCGCCTGGCGCCGAGATCGAGGTGCGCCTGCACCGCTTCCGCCGGATTCATGTGGATGTCTTTCATGAACCAGCGCGGCTCGTAGGCCCCGATGGGAACGAGCGCGAGATCGATCGGGGCCAGCCGCGCGGCGATCTCCGTGAAATGCGGGCCGTAGCCGGAATCTCCAGCATGAAGGATCCGCTGCCCGCCGATCTCGATGAGGAAACCGCCCCAGAGTGCCCGATTCCGATCGAACGGACCCCGCGCCGAGAAGTGCTGAGCCTGCGTCAGCGTAACCGGGAGTGGTGCCGTTGTCGCGCTGTCCCACCAGTCGAGCTCCTCGACCTGCCGAATCCCGGCTGAGCGGAGCAGCCGCCCATTGCCCAGCGGCGTCACGTACGTCGGATGAAAGCGCCGATCGAGCAGCCGCAAGGTCCCGATATCGCAGTGGTCGTAGTGATTGTGGCTCAGCAGCACGAGCGAGATCGGCGGCAGGTCGTCGAATCGCACACCCGGGGCCCGGACTCGGCGGGGTCCCGCGAACCTGACCGGGCTCGCACGCTCGTAGTACACCGGGTCGATCAGCACGTTGGCGGCAGCGGACTGGATAAGAAACGTGGCGTGGCCGACGAACGTGACCGCTACCTCGTCCGGTCCCGGGGCGGGCGGACGCCGGGGCTCGACCGGAACCTCCGACGGCCACGGGGTCTGTGGCGTGCGCAGCAGACGCCGCAACTTCCGGAACGGCTGACCGTTGGCGCCGTTCGGATTGAAGAACCAGCGGCCATCGAAGTGATCGGTGCGAGGTGTCATGTGAAGAGAATAGGCGGTACGGCGGTACGGCGGTACGGCGGTAGGGAGCCTGCCCTGAGCGAAGGGAGGGGTCATTGCGAGGCACGCTAGTGCCGAAGCAATCCCGCCGCTAGACTCCGGAGCCGCATGGCGCATGCGCAGAAGCTCTGGATACCGGATTATGCGCAGCGGGGAGGAGATGACATGAATTGCGAGCGATGTGGGCAGCGAGAAGCCACGGTGAGCACGTTTGTCGTGCTCGAGGACGCCGCTGAATACTGGGAGCTCTGCGAGAAGTGCTTCCAACTTACCGCGGCTGAGCAGGAAGCAGCGGGCTACGAGCTCGCGAAGGGAGATCCCGAGGGTACGGTGCGGCAGGCGGAAGCGAACTTAGGGCGCCCGCTTACACCATCAGAGCGCCGTGCATTTGATGAGCATCTTGGACTGGGACATTCTATCCAACCGAACGACGGCCCCGAACGATCCTAGTCTCTATGCCCTTAGACTCCCGACAGCAGGCCACCCTCCAGCGTGCCGCAGAGCTGGCTCTCTCGTACCTCGGATCGCTCGATGCCGCGCCGGTCTGCTCCACCGCGCCACTCGCCGAGCTGCGACGGCGCTTCTCGCTTCCTTTACTTGACGAGGGCGTCGACCCGGTCACCGTCATCGACGAGCTCGCGCGCGCCGCGGACGGCGGTCTCCTGGGCAATGCCGGGGGCCGCTTCT
>JALYPB010000300.1 GCA_030856585.1 Gemmatimonadota bacterium
TCCAACTGGGAGGAGTGCGCGATGGTTGCGCGATGGTGCGACCCTCGATGTCCATGCGGTTCGGCCATTTCGCCGGTTGCGGTGGGCAGTGGGAGATACCGAAGGAAACTGCTTAGCCATGAGGCTACTGGCTGATCCTGTAGCGCGCCCGACTGGATTCGAACCAGTGACCTTCGGTTTCGTAGATTGACGTAAGCCCTGACCTTCGGTGTCGGTAGACCGGTTGTCAGTGCCGCGTGGTTTTTCCCCAGGATGGAGAAGAACCTGGCATCCCTCAAACCCAACCCCGTCGCTCGGCAGGACTCTAGACCTCGATCTACCCTCGGTCGCGCGGAGCGCGGACGCGGAAGGACCCCCGCATGTAGGGATGCAGGCGGCAGAAGTAGCTGTAGGTCGTGCCCCGCTTGAAGTCCTCGCCCCTTCGCCGTTGCGCCAAGTTGGCCATGGGCGGGGTCGTGTAGCTGTTCGAGCCGATCGTGACGTTCGAGTTGAGTCCGGTGCCGAAACCTAGCTGCCCGGAGTCGAAGTCCACGGGGCCATTGGCGAGCGGGTAGCCGATCCCGGACCCCTTGTTGCAGGGCGCCCGGCACGCGGTGATCGTGTGCCACACCTGCTCGTCCTCCGACTGGCCGAAGAGCGCGTCCTGGTTGGTGAACGTGAGGGTCCCGCCGGTCCGGACGACGGGCGGGCGCATGACGCCTGCCGGGAAGCCGCTCACGGCCGAGAAGCCTCCCGAGCCGTAAACGAAGCTGTTGATGTCGATGCCGCCGGCCGGCGGGGCTCCGCGGGAACGTAGAGTTCGCGGGTCGGCGAGCTTCAGGTCGTCGCGGGCGTGGGTGTCGGCGTTCTCCGGCAAGCGGCGGTGTGTGAGCGCCCCTCCCTGCTTGTACATCGCTCGCACCGCCGCCGCGTCCTCGAACGGGTCTCTGGCGGCTGGGTCAGCGTTCGGGGTCCAACCGAGCGAGAGGATTCCCATCGACTCATACCAAGAGGCCCTGCGGACGTCGTAGGTGGCGCTGATCGAAACGGTGTCACCAGGCTCGAGATGAATCCTCCAGTCGCGCCGGGCGACGGTCATCGCAACGTCCCAGCTAACGGCGCCCGCCGGCTCGTAGTAATGGGCGTCGGATCGGAAGAGCCGCCTTACCTCGTCCGGGTCGTCGCCATCGATCGCTCCCCCGTCGGGGCCATCGCGCGCCACCTGCAGGTTGACGTGGAGGCCCCCCGGGTGCAGGTGCCCTCCGGCCGTGAGCAAGGTGACGCCGTCGGCGTAGGTCGAGGGGACCGTCCACAAGCGCTCTCCGCTGACCTTGCCGAGCTCCTCGTTGCTCGGGTCCGCCGGGTCGGTGGAGACGTCGTCAGGGAACGTGAATTCGCCGTCGCCGTCGGCGTCGAATGCGCGCTCGGCGTCGAAGACCGGATAGGCCCCCCCGTTGGCGACGCCCATGAATTCGCCATGGATTCTCGAGATGTCAGTGCGCCCCGGTTCGGTCTCGGGGACCCAGTCGATCTGCCAGGTCAGGTAGACGCGCCGATCCGGGCGGGCCGTCAGGTTGTGAAGCATGTGGAGGAGGCCCCAGTCGGCCGTTGCGTCCAGCCTGATCCCATAGCCCTGCGGGAGCATCGAGATGGTCTTCTCCTCACCCGCCGCGAGACGGCCTCCCCCAGGCGGAAGCCAGACGACGTGGTGCAGGTGCAGGTCCCAGACCGCCGGCGTCACCAGCTTGCCGCCGGACTTGATCTCAACCATGCTGGGCTTGAAGCGCGTGAGATAGCCCTCGGCGTCGGACCCTGCGGCGAAGACGCCGGCATCCAGCGGCCCGCTGACGGCCTCGGCGTTCGGGCAGGCCTTCGTCAGCGTGAACTTGTTCAGGTTCTGCCCGGGTTGCAGCGTGATCGCATCGGTGCGGCAGTTGAAGGTCGTCATCCCCGGATAGCTCGCCGGCTTCAGCACGGGGAGCTTGGCCGTCGCTGGCGCTGCGAGCGCAAGCGCGGCGGCGACCAGCACGAGCAGCGCAGGCGGAATCAGACGACGCACAAATCCATTGTGCATGAAATTGGCCGGCGGGGAAGATCCGGGTGCGCCAGTCCTACGTGCGAGGGGAGTTCACAACCCCGAAGTCTCGCGGTGGCTCTCGGTCTGTGCCGTAGGCGTACCGATACGGACCCTCCAAGAATGGGGCATCGCGACTTCAAGACCACGGCCCTGAAGCGCCCCCGCTGACTCGGGCTTACGCCACCCAAACGCGGGTGATCGCCTGTGCAACGGGGTCGCGACGATCACCGCTCAAGGCACCTTGTGATCGCCTCGCAGCCACTGTCGGCGGTGACCCTGAGGACAGGCGCCGGCCAGTCGAGCTCACCGGCGTTGTGAAGCCAAACGGGGCAAGATAAACTTCCCGATTCATATTTCTGTATAGTGGCTGGAGCAAGGCTGATCGCACCCGCGGCCGAATCTGGACGTAACCCGGGTATCCGCGTTAGGTCTGTGTCGGGGGTCTCAGTTGGGAGGGTCAATGTCAGTCGTGCTTCGCAGTCGCTTTCTTCGGCTGGTCAGAAGTCACACTAATGTCGCAATGCACGGTTCCCGATCGGGTCGCTGGTCCCGGTCGCGACCCTCCGCCAAGCGGCATTCCATCGTCGCGCTCTTCACGCTTCTCAGCGTTCTCGCGCTCGCGGGCTCGGCGCACGCCGCGGACCCCACCATCGCCGCGGTCGGCGACCTGGGTTGCGCGACCACCGACCCCTCCTACAACGGGGGAGACGGGACCGCCACGCATTGCCGGCAGCGCTACGTGTCCGACCTGCTGGTCGATCAAGGTCTGGTGGGATTCCTCGGGCTCGGCGACAACCAGTACGTCAACGGAGAGCGGGCCAACTTCCAAGCCGTGTACGACGGTACCTTCGGACGCGTCAATCCGATCGCTTATCCCAGTCTGGGAAACGCGCAATACTACACCCCGGGCGCGAAAGGATACTTCGACTACTTCGCGAGTGCCGGCGTCACGACGCGCATTGGCGCGAGCTCACTCGACGCCTCACGCTTCGCCTCCAGCAACTACTACAGCTACGAGATAGGCGGCTGGCACCTGATCGCGCTCAACTCGAACTGCGCCCAGGTCGGTGGCTGCGGTGTGGGCAGCCCACAGGAAGCCTGGCTCAAGCGCGACCTCGCCCTGTATCCCAACCGCTGCACACTCGCGTACTGGCACCACCCCCGCTGGAACTCGGGGAGGCTCGGCAACGACAGCTCGACGGCCGCATTGTGGACGGCGCTGTACGACGCCAGGGCCGACATAGTCCTCAACGGCCACGGCAATCACCACTACGAGCGGCATGCCCCCATGGACGCCTCCGGAGCCCCGGATGCGGCGAACGGGATCCGCGAGTTCATCGTGAGCACCGGTGGCGAGGCGCACGGCGTCCCCCCAACGACCGCGGGCAAGACGGACACGCTCCAGGTCGCGGACTACACGAGCTTCGGGATCCTCAAGGTCGGGCTGCATGCCCGCAGCTATGACTGGCAATTCGTCCCGGAGGTGGGAGGCAGCTTCACCGACTCGGGCAGCGGAACCTGTCACGCCG
>JALYPB010000307.1 GCA_030856585.1 Gemmatimonadota bacterium
GTCCTTACGGTCGGTGCCGGGGGGCTCGGGTCACCGTTGTCCCTCTACCTCGCGGCCGCCGGGGTGGGGACAATCGGAATCGTGGACTTCGATGTGGTCGACCTCACTAACCTTCAGCGGCAGATCGTGCACGGCACCTCCACACTGGGACGGTCCAAGCTCGACTCGGCCGAGGAGCGGCTCACCGATCTGAATCCCAACGTCCGGATCGAGCGGCACGAGACGCGGCTGACGTCCCAGAATGCGCTGGAAATAGTCGGCGAATACGACATCGTGGTGGATGGGACCGACAACTTTCCCACCCGCTACCTGGTGAACGATGCCTGTGTGCTGCTGGGGAAGCCCAACGTCTACGGCAGCATCTTTCGCTTCGAAGGCCAGGCCTCGCTTTTTTATGCGGCAAAGGGACCCTGCTACCGCTGCCTGTACTCGGAGCCGCCGCCGCCGGGCCTGGTGCCCAGTTGCGCCGAAGGCGGAGTCCTCGGTGTTCTACCCGGGATCATCGGCAGTATTCAAGCGCTGGAGACGATCAAGTGGATCATCGGGGCGGGGACTTCGCTGCTCGGACGACTGGTGTTGTTCGACGCCCTCAAGCTGCGCTTCAGGGAGCTGGAGCTTCGCAAGGATCCGGCCTGTCCGATCTGCGGGACCAACCCGTCGATTCATGAGCTGATCGACTACGAGGCCTTCTGCGGTATCGGCGCGGAGCCGGCGTACGACGGGCCTGAGATCTCCGCCGAGGAGCTGCGGCAGGAAATGACCGGAAAGGCCGGGGACCTTGTCCTCATCGACGTGCGGGAGCCTCATGAATGGGACATCGTCCACATAGACGGCGCCCGCCTGATTCCGCTGAATCAGCTGCCTGAGCGCCTCTCGGAGCTCGATGGACACGCGGAGATCGTCACCCACTGCCACCATGGTGCCCGGTCGATGAAGGCCCTGGAGATCCTCAAGGGTGCGGGATTCGGGAAAGTCCGGAGTCTGGCAGGCGGGATCGACGCGTGGGCGGAGCGGGTAGACCCCGGGTTAGCTCGGTATTAACTTCTCCGCCTTCGCCGAAGTGGTGGAACTGGTAGACGCGCTGCGTTCAGGGCGCAGTGGGCGCAAGCCCGTGGGGGTTCGAGTCCCCCCTTCGGCATTGGCTGGTAGCGCTTTCCGTCCTCTCCGACTTCTCCGTCCTTTCCGTCCTCAAGCCCCAAACCGTTGACCCACCCGAAGTGGTGGCCTATCCTTTGCTTAGGAAAGCCGAGTGAACCGCGAGACCACCCCTTCCGCCGAGCGGAAGCAGTCGGTCGCCCGCAACCCCAAGGCGACGCACGATTACCACGTCCTCGAGACCTGGGAGACTGGTATCGTGCTGACCGGGACCGAGGTCAAGTCCCTGAGAAACGGCAAAGCTTCCATCAAGGAGGCCTACGCCAGGGTGAAGAATGGGGAAGTCTTTCTCGAAGGGATGAACATCACGCCATACGAACAGGGCAACCGCTACAACCACGATCCCGTGCGCGCCCGGAAACTCCTGCTGCATCGCCGAGAAATCGAGAAGATGATCGGTGCGGTCGAGCAACGTGGTCTCACCCTGGTTCCGCTGGAGCTCTACTTCAAGAACGGGCGGGCCAAAGTCGCCCTGGCGCTGGGCAAAGGTAAGAAGCAGCACGACAAGCGCGAAACGCTCAAACGCAAAGCGGTAGAGCGGGAAGTGGCGCGGGCTGTGTCCATTCGAGGGCGGCGGTGATCCGGGCTCTCGCCATCCTGGCGCTGTTTGTGGCCCGTGGGTTGGGTTCTGTTCCGTCGGTTGTGACTATCACCGGAGTGAACGGTGAGACCCGGATTCCGGTGCGGGTTGATGTCACCGGAGCCCCGGTGGTGGCGGCGCCTGGCCTCATGACCGCCCTGGCCGGCTCAGTCCAGGTCACCGACGGCTGGGCCGAAGTGACCCTGGGGACTCAATCCTTCCGGTTTCTGGTTGGTGCGCCGCTGTATCTGTTCAACAACCAGCTCCAGCCCCTCGCTGCTACCGTTTCCGTTTCCCGCGACACGCTCTTTCTGCCGCTCCAGTTTGTCGCAGAAGTGTTGCCTTCCTCTCTGGGCGATCGCTACCGGTACGACAAGAAGCGAGCCCGTTTGATCGACTCCGGGGCGTCCGGCC
Source organism: Gemmatimonadota bacterium (assembly GCA_030856585.1). Lineage (GTDB taxonomy): Bacteria > Gemmatimonadota > Gemmatimonadetes > Gemmatimonadales > GWC2-71-9 > CAVVWJ01. The sequence continues at coordinate 2,150 of JALYPB010000307.1, forward strand.
GCGCTCCAGTCGCTCGGGCGCCGGCCGCTCGTGCACCGGCACCCGCCAGAGAGATCAACCGCCTGGCGAACGGACTCCGTCCGGGCCATACCATCACCATCGATCCCGGCCACGGTGGTGTGGATCCGGGGAACCCGGGCGTCTTCTTTCCCCGGGGGACACGAGAGAAGGACGTCACCCTTGCGGTCGGCCTGCTGCTCCGTGACGAGCTCAAGCGCCATGGCATATCGCCCCAGATGACCCGGACCTCCGATACCCTCATCGCGCTCGGCGATCGCGGCTCATTCTGCACCGAGGCGTGCGACCTCTTCGTCAGCATTCACGTGAACTCGCTTGCCCGTCGGCGGGGGTATACCGACATCCGTGGCTTCGAGACCTACTTCCTGGCCGAGGCAAAGACCGAGGATGCCGCTCGGGTGGCCAGGATGGAAAATGAAGCGGTGCGCTTCGAAAGTGGCCCGGCAGCAGCCGAGCGAGGAGTGGGAATCGACTTCATCCTTAAAGACCTGCAGACCAACGAGCACCTGCGCGAGTCCGCCCGCGCCGCGGAGCTGGTCCAGCGCAATCTGGCGACGGTTCATACCGGCGAGAGTCGGGGCGTCAAACAGGCGGGGTTCATGGTGCTCACCACCGCCCGTCGCCCCGCCATCCTGGTGGAGCTGGGGTACAGCACGAACCCCCAGGACGGGCAGTTCCTGACGACCAGATCCAGTCAGAAAGCGATGGCCGCGGCCCTGGCCGAAGCGATCGTCGCCTATCTGCGCGAGTACGAGCGCAAGACCAGCCAGACCCAGGATTCAGGGGTACCGCAATGAGGTGCGGAGTCAGGCGGCTTCCCATGGCGCTGGTGCGGGCCGGACTGGCGGCGAGCCTGCTGGGCGGCTGCGTGTATTACAACGGGATGTACAATGCCAACCGACTGGCCAACTCGGCCCGAAAGGCGGAGCGCGAGGGGCGCACCTTCGAGGCCAGCAACCTGTGGGGTCAGGTCGTCACCAAAGCAGAGTCGGTCGTCGTACGCCACCCCAAGAGCAAGTACGCCGAAGAGGCCGCAATTCTGAAAGGCCTGGCCCTGGCTCGGCTGGGTCAATGTGACCAGGCGCTCGGTCCGCTCGGCCGGGTCACGATGGCCTCGGTCGGCACCGATCTCACCGAGGATGTCTGGCTGGCTACGGGCCGGTGCCAGGTATCCCTGGGCAACATCTCGGCCGCCGATGCGGCGTTCGCCCAGGTCACCGAGAGCAAGAACTCCCGGCGGCGGCGGGACGCGCGGTTCCTGCGGGCCCAGACGCTTCGCCACGCAGGGCGATACCAGGAAGCACTGACCGCGCTGGATGGGGTTCGGGAGCCGCGCGCGGTGCCTGAGCGCCTCCTCTCGCTCGCGGGCGACGGGAGGGTGGCTGAGGCCATGGCACTGGCAGACTCACTGGTGGCACGAGGCGACACCGCCCAGCCCTGGGATTCTCTGCTGGTAAGTCTGGGACAGCAGGACCCGAACAGTGGAACGAATCTGGTCGATCGGGTGCGGCGATTACCCAACCGATCGCCGGACCGGCAGGCGAGTTGGCTCCTCGACGACGGCCGCCGACTGGTCCGCTCCGACACGGCTCAGGCACGGCGTCGATTTCGGGAGGCGGTCGAGATAGGAAAGTCCGGAGATGCGGCCGGGTGGGCGCGCCTGGAGCTGGTTCGACTCGATCTTCGTGCGGTACGCCATTCTACTGAGCTCTCGTCCCTGATCCAGACCCTGCGAGCTGGCGCGGAGCGCCACAAAAATGCCGCCAGCGATCTGACCCGGCTCGCTAATACGGCGACGGCAGTGCTTACCGCGACCGCCTCTGTGACGCCGGGCTCTCCGAAGGGAGAGCTCCGGCTATTTCTCGCGGCCGAGGCTGCCCGCGACAGTCTGCTTGCCCCCCGGCTGGCGGACGGACTCTTTCAGCGAATACTCCGGGAGTGGCCCGAGTCACCCTACGCCCCAAAGGCGGCGCTGGCGGCCCAACAGGTGAACCCGGAGTGGGCGGACTCCGGGAGGGCGTTGCTCGAGATGCGTTACTTCGAGAGTCCATACCTGGCCATGATTCGGGGCGAGGACGGATCGGCCTACCGGCAGCTCGAGGACTCCCTCGACGCCTTCGCCACCGCCCAAGGTGCGCGGCCCGCCCCCGCAGCCCCTCCCCGGCCGCCCGGCCGCCCGGACCCCGGCGAGGACAGACCCGCGCCGGGACTCCCACGGCCGGCACCGAACACGCCTACCCTCGACCCCTAGTGCGCCGCCAGGATCTTTCCCGCGAACTGTTCGGCCAGCGGTTTCAAAATCCCATTCTCCTGGCCGCCGGCACGGCCGGATTCGGAAAAGAGCTGGACGGAGTTCTCGACCTCGAGCGTCTGGGCGGGCTGGTTACCAAAGCGGTATCGCGTAACCCGCGCGACGGCAATGCGGCCCCTCGGGTGGCCGAGTTTCCCGGGGGCATGCTCAACTCCGTGGGGCTGGCCAATCCTGGAGTCGAACGGGTCCGGCAGGAGTATCTCCCCTGGATTGCGTCGCGGCTGAGCAAAGCGCGGGTGCTGGTGAATGTCGTGGGCTTCACCGTCGAGGAGTATGCTCACGTTGTCGCCGAGCTCGATGGGAGCGCGGGTATCACCGGTTTCGAGCTCAACCTTTCCTGTCCCAACACTCAGGCGGGGGGAATCGAGTTCGGTGCCGACCCGGTGTGTGTGCAGCGGATTGTGTCGCTATGCCGAAGCCGCACCCGCCTGCCGCTGGTCGCCAAGCTGTCCCCGGTGCTGCCGGACATCGCAGCGGTGGCTGAGGCCGCGCGTGACGCCGGCGCCGACGCGATCAGCGCCGTGAACACCCTGCCCGGACTGCTTTTCGGCGACCACAGCCGGGCCCGGCTCGGGAACGGCAACGGGGGGGTCAGCGGGCCGGGGCTGCTCCCGGTGGGAGTCCTGGCAGTCGCTCGCATCGTGGAGCGGATCGGCCCCACCCCGGTCATCGGTGTTGGGGGTGTTCGGTCGGCCGACGACGTCCGCCAGTATTTGAAAGTCGGCGCGGCGCTCGTGGCGATCGGCACTGCGGCGCTGGCCGATCCCCGATTACCTGGGCGAATCCTCAGGGAACTGGAGCAGGTCAATGGCTGAGTTGATCCTCGCCCTGGACACCCCGCGCGGCGCCGACGCCTTGCGGCTGCTCGACCAGGTTCCGGCGCTCCAGTGGGTCAAGGTGGGCTCGATCCTGATGACCCGGGAGGGACCTGATTTCGTGCGGGAGCTGACGGGCCGTGGCCTCAACGTCTTCCTCGATCTCAAGTGGCATGACATCCCCAACACGGTGGCCGGCGCCGTGGCCGCGGCGCGTGAGATCGGAGTTGCGATGGCGACGGTGCACACGCTGGGCGGACGGTCGATGCTGGAGGCAGCCGCGGAGGCGGCGGGCAACGAGCTTTCACTGGTGGGAGTGACCGTCCTTACTTCGCACGATCCGGCCGACTACGGGCAGGCGGTGGGCCGATCGGACGTGGACATCGCCCAGGAGGCGGAGCGGCTCGCACTGGCGGCAGCCGAAGCCGGACTTCAGGGCGTGGTTTGCTCTCCTCAGGAGGTGTCGCTCCTGCGCCGCCTGCTGGGACCGGAGTTCCGTATCGTGGTGCCCGGAATACGGCGGCGGACCGATGCCTCGGGGGATCAGGTCAGGGTCTCTACCGCCAGGGACGCGGCCGGTAACGGGGCAACGCACCTCGTCGTCGGCAGGCCAGTCCTTCAGGCCGACGATCCGGCATCGGTCTTCGAAGACTTCCTGGAGGAGGCCCGGTGTACCGACTCCTGATCGCGCTGGCCTTGGCGTTTGTTCCCGCCACTGGGCACGCCCAGAAGAGCGGACTGGATCAGGCGGCCGCGGGCGCCCGCCAGGCTTGGCTCGCCCACGATCCCGCCGCGCTCATCGCCGCCAGTCCCCGCCTCCTGATCCAGCTGCCCGGTGCCGATCCATCGGTTGCGCTGGGGCCGGCGCAGGCGGCGGCGCTCCTGGTCGATTTCCTGGCACCGGCCCAGGAGGTCGAGCTCGTCATCCGGGCCGCGCGTGAGGTGGAGCCGGGACGCGGATACGTGGAGCTGCTGCGCCGGTATCGCGTGAGCGGAACCCAGGATGTTCGCGACCAGGTACTGCTGCTCGGATACCGGCTGGACCGCGGCAGGTGGAGCCTGGTGGAGCTTCGTGTGGTCGGGTGAACCGTAGCCGACTGCCGCTTGACCCTGCCGGTCCCATTCCTACCTTCCCCACACTGCACCCTGGATCCCGTCCCCCCAAGTTCCGATGACTGTCTACTAACTGACTGCGGGACATACATGAAAAAATATCGATGGCTTTCCCCAGCGTGTGCGTTCCTGGCCGCCTGCCTGGCGGACCAGCCACCCGGGCCAACCACCGCTCCCTCCGCTGGATCGACGACGGCCGACCCGGTTGAGCTGATCGGGGCAGGGGACATAGCCTCGTGCAAGGTCAGTTATCAGGACGAAGCAACCGCCTCCCTCATCCAGCAGGCACCCGAAGCGCTCGTCTTCACCGCCGGAGACAACGCGTATCCCGATGGAACAGCCGACGACTATGCCTGCTTCCATGCCAGCTGGGGTGCGTTCAAGGACCGGATCCGGCCAGTTCCCGGGAATCACGAGTACCGGGTCCGTGTCGCCGGTCAGCCCGCCGCCGCGACGCCATACTTCGACTACTTCAACGGCGTCGGCGCGGATTCCGGTGTGGCCGGAAAACGGGACGCGGGCTACTACGCCTACGACTACGGTGGCTGGCGTATCTACGCGATCAACAGTGAGGTGAGCACCACCGCCACGAGCGCGCAGGTGAACTGGCTCCAGACTGATCTGGCCGCGAATCCCCGGGTCTGCATCATGGCCATATGGCACAAGCCATTATTCACCTCGGGGGTGACCCACGCGGGGCAGACCAGCATGAAACCGGTGTGGGACGTCCTGGATGCCGCCGGAGGCGATGTGGTCATCAGTGGGCACAACCACCAGTACGAGCGTTTTGCCCCGCAGACGGCTGCCGGTGTCGCGAGCGCGACGGGCGTTCGTGAGTTCGTGGTCGGGACGGGAGGCAGCTCCAACCATTACGATTTTGCGCCTACGCCAGCGCCCAATAGCGAGGTCCGGGGGTCCGGCACGGGCGTCATCAGATTCCGGCTCTTGCCCGAGAGCTACCAATGGGAGTTTCTACCGGTCGAAGGAGAAACCTTCACCGATACGGGCTCCGCCGACTGCTCACCGGTTCCGCCTCCCGCGCCTCCGTCGCCAATCGGCCTGACCCTCAGCGGTCGTACCAGCTCGGGCACGAACTACATGACACTGGACTGGACCGGGGCCACGGGATCCAGCGTCGTCGTGTATCGGAACAACGTGCTACTGACTACGACGGCCAACGACGGCCACTACGTCAACAGCGCCGCGGCCAAGGCGGCGGTGACCTACTCCTATCGCGTCTGCGAGGTCGCTGGGGGTCCCTGCTCGGAGTCGCGTACGGTGGAGTTGGGCGGCTTACCCCCACCGCCCCCGCCACCCCCACCGCCGCCGATTTCGCTCCGGGTGAGCGGGCGGGCTGATGCGACCACGCAGTACATGGTGCTCGACTGGACGGGGGCAAGCGGCGCGTCGGTCGACGTTTACCGCAATGGAGCCAGGATTACGACCACCCCCAACGACGGCCATTACACCAACAGTCGGAGATTTCAGGGGGCGGCCACCTACGTCAATAAGGTGTGTCAGGCAGGGGTTTCCACCTGCTCCAGCGAGCAGTCGATAACGTTCCCCTGAGCCTGGGAGGTCAGTGGGCAGGAACGCCCCATCACCGGACCGTGCTTTCACTTGCGTCCGGTTTCGGGCCCTTCTATATTGGTTAGCTACTCCCGAAACCCGGCCCAGGAGAGACGAGTGAAGGTTCGTTCCAGCGTGAAGCCGATTTGCGAGCACTGTAAGGTCATCAAGCGACAGGGCGTCGTCCGCATCATCTGCAAGCGCAATCCCAAGCACAAACAGCGGCAAGGCTGATCATGGCACGCATCGCAGGCGTGGACCTCCCACGCGAGAAGCGGGTGGAGATCGCGCTCACCTATATCTTCGGCATCGGCCGGCCCACCAGCAGCCGCATCCTCGGTGAGACCGGCGTGAGCCCCGATACCCGGGTGCGCGACCTCTCGGATTCAGAGGTGGCTCGCCTCCGCCAGATGATCGAGCGCTCAGTCAAGGTCGAGGGCGCGCTCCGCACTGAAGTCGCGATGAACATCAAGCGCCTGATGGATATCGGGAGCTATCGCGGTATTCGCCATCGCCGAGGCCTCCCGGTTCGCGGCCAGCGGACTCACACCAACGCCCGGACCAAGAAGGGTCCACGGCGTGCCATTGCCGGCAAGAAGAAAGTGACGAAGAAGTAATGACTGCTCCCGCTCCAGCAGCGAAGGCGCCCAGCGTCAAGAAATCAAAGAAGGTCGTCGAGTCCGAGGGCATCGCCCACATCTCGGCCACCTTCAACAATCTGCTGATCACTATTACCGACCTGCGCGGCAACACGCTGGCGTGGGGCTCGGCGGGTAAGGCCGGCTTCAAGGGCTCCAAGAAGTCCACCCCGTTCGCGGCCACAGTGGCCGCGGAAAATTGCGGGCGCGAAGCCATGAACCTCGGTCTGCGCCGGGTGCACGTGCGGGTCCAGGGCCCTGGCAGCGGACGCGAATCCGCCATTCAGGCGCTGGCATCAGTTGGGCTCCGCGTGGTCTCGATTCGCGACGTCACTCCAATTCCGCACAACGGCTGCCGTCCGCCGAAGAAGCGGCGGGTGTAAGCATGAGCCGATACGTTGGACCCAGCTGCCGGCTGTGCCGGCGCGAGCAGACCAAGCTGTTTCTGAAGGGCCCCAAGTGCCTGACCGAGAAGTGTCCGGTGGAGCGCCGCGCCTATCCGCCGGGCCAGCACGGCCAGAGCGGCGGCCGACCGCGCAAGACGTCCGAGTACGCCAAGCAGATGCGCGAGAAGCAGAAGGTCAAGCGGATGTATGGCCTCTCCGAGAGCCAGTTCCGCAACACCTTCGAGCGCGTCACCGGTGAACCCGGTGTGAAGGGCACCAATCTGCTGATCGCGCTCGAGACCCGGCTGGACAACATCGTGTATCGCCTCGGCTTTGCCTCCAGCCGCAAGGCGGCGCGCCAGCTGATCAGCCACGGACACGTTGAGGTCAACGGTGGCGGGGTGGACGTTGCCTCCTACCGGGTGGCCAAGGGCGAAGAGGTCCGGATGGCCGCGGGCAGCCGGGAGCTGGTGGCGGTCAAAATGGCGCAGGAGAGCGCTTCGCGGGGCCAGCCGGTCTCGTGGCTTTCCATAGACAGCGAGAAGGCGGCGGGCCGGCTGCTGGAGCGGCCCACCCGGGAAATGATCCCGATCAACGCACAAGAACAGCTCATCGTCGAGCTCTACTCGAAGTGACCATGACCATTGATCTGACAGGGCTGGTTCGCCCGCACCTCGTCGAGATGACGAAGCGGGACGACAATCCGAACGCCGCCGAGTTCCGCCTCCAGCCGCTGGAGCGGGGCTTCGGCTACACGCTGGGCAACTCCCTTCGCCGCCTGCTCCTGTCGTCGCTCCGGGGGAGCGCGGTGTGGGGGTTCCGGCTCGACGGGGTGGTGCACGAGCACCAGACGGTGCAGGGCGTGCTGGAGGACGTGCATCAGATCGTCCAGCGCCTCAAGGCGCTGACACTGGTGCTCGCCGAGGAGGTCGACGACGCGGTGCTGCACATCCGCCGCGACGGCGCGGGACCGGTGTACGCGCGCGACATCCAGGAGCATGGCTCCGTGTCGGTCAAGAATCCCGACCATCTCCTCTTCACGCTCCAGGACGACCGAGACGTCAGCATGGAGCTCTACGTCAACAAGGGTCGCGGATACGTGGAAGCCGAGATGCACCCGGCCGACCGGTCATTGCCGATCGATCTGGTTCGCATTGACGCCATCTACAATCCCGTCCGGCGGGCCAACTTTACCGTCGCCGAAACCCGCGTGGGCCAGCGGACCGACTATGACCGGCTGACCGTCGCCGTCGAGACCAACGGCACGATCACCCCGGAAGACGCCATTGCCTACGCGGCCGCACTCGCTCAGGTGCACTTTCAGTACTTCGTGGACTTCGGCAAGGTGCCTACAATGCGGGACAGCGGGGCAGTGGGCAGCGGGGTGGGGGGAAGCAATCTCCGTCAGCGGCTCGCACGGCCCATCGACGATTTCGGACTCTCGGTGCGGTCGCTCAACTCGCTCAAGAACTCGAACATCCGGACCCTCAAGGACCTGGTGGAGTTCTCCGAGGACGACCTGCTCAAGGTCAAGAATGTGGGCGAGAAAGCGCTGAGTGAGATCGCCGAGCTGCTGCAGCGGGAAGGCCTCAACTTCGGCATGGGCTTCGAGGAGATCGACTTGGAGCTTCGGATTGTGCGGCCGGGAGTTGCTCCGGTGGTACAACCCTCGACCGGGGCGGGAGAGGCACTCTAATGCGGCACCGGGCCAAAGGTCGCCAGCTTTCCCGGACCTCGACTCACAAGCGGGCCATGTTGAACAACATGGCTACCAGTCTGTTCGCCCACGGCCGCGTCGTCACCACCGAGGCCAAGGCCAAGGAGCTGCGGCCGTTTGCTGAGAAGCTGATCACCATGGCCCGGCGCGGCGACCTGCACTCCCGCCGGCTGGTCGGACGTCGGATCAAGGATCGTGAGGTCCTCGGCCGACTGTTCGCCGAGATCGGTCCCCGCTTCGCCGCTCGTCCGGGTGGATACACCCGCATTCTGAAGATGGGACACCGGGTGGGCGACGGTGCCGATGTCGCGCGGATCGAGCTTCTTGCCGAGTAGAGCTTGGGGACTCATAGGCACAACAAAGGGGACCTTCGGGTCCCCTTTTTTCGGACTTGCCGTGCCTGCGTGTCAGCCCGCAAAGTCTTGCGGGCACGCTGCCGGCCTCCGCTTAGCTGGCCTTCTTGATTCGGTTACTCTTCAGGCACTGCGTGCAAACCCGAATCCGCTTCGGCGCGCCCTCGACCAGCACCCGCACCGTCTGCAGGTTGGGGTACCAGCGCCGCTTGCTGCGGTTGTTCGCGTGACTGACGTTGTTGCCGGTGACCGGCCCCTTGGCGCAGAGGGCGCATACCCGTGCCATAAGCTGTACCCCTATCTCGTGTTCGGAACGCGGAAAGCCCATAAACCTAGCGAGCCACGCTCCATGACACAACCTCACACCTTTGCTCCCCTTGCCTAGGGCGCTGATCACCGGTGTCACCGGGCAGGATGGCTCGTACCTCGCGGAGCTCCTCCTCTCGAAGGGCTACGAGGTGGTGGGCGTCGTGCGCCGCACCAGCCACCATAGCTACGAGCGGATCGAGCATCTCCTCGAGCGGATTCAGGTGGTGGCGGCGGACCTGCTGGACCAGCACTCTCTCACCGTGGTCCTGCAGGACACTCAGCCGGATGAGGTCTATAACCTCGCCGCGCAGTCGTACGTGCCGACCTCCTGGACCCAGCCGGTTCTCACCGGAGAGTTTACCGCGCTCGGCGTTACCCGCATCCTGGAGGCGGTGAGGCTGGTTCATCCGACGGCCAGGTTTTACCAGGCGAGCTCGTCTGAGATGTTCGGCCGGGTAACCGAGACGCCGCAACGGGAGACCACGTCGTTCTACCCCCGGTCGCCCTACGGGGTGGCCAAGGTGTATGGCCACTGGATCACGGTGAACTATCGGGAGTCCTACAACCTCTACGCAGTCAGTGGGATCCTCTTCAATCACGAGTCTCCCCGCCGGGGAATCGAGTTCGTCACCCGCAAGGTGACCGACGCGGTCGCGAGGATCAAGTTGGGCCGTGCGAAGGAGCTTCGGCTGGGCAACCTCGACGCCCGGCGCGACTGGGGCTTCGCCGGCGACTACGTGGATGCGATGTGGCGCATGCTGCAGCAGCCCAACCCGCAGGATTACGTTATCGGCACCGGCAAGGCACACAGCGTACGCCAGCTGGTGGAGGCGGCGTTCGGCCATGTCGGACTCAACTGGCAGGACTATGTAGTTACCGACCCCAGGTTCGTGCGACCCGCGGAGGTCGACCTGCTCCTGGCAGACCCCTCGAAGGCGAAGAAGGACCTGGGGTGGGCTCCCAAAGTGCAGTTCTCCGAGCTGGTGGCGATGATGGTGGACGCCGATCTCGAGCGCCTGAGCGCTCGGCAATGAGCCCCCGGTGAAAGTGCTGGTAACGGGGGCCAACGGCTTCGTTGGCGGCCACCTGGTGGAGGCGCTACTCGATAAGAAGCACGAGGTTGTGGCGGCATGTCGGCCGGGCACCGAACTGCCGAAGCAGTGGGTCGAGCATTCCCCGATGGGCCTGCATACCATGCCGCTGGAGCTGGCTCGTGATGAATCGATTGAAGAGGCGTTGAGTTCCGAGCCCAATGCGATCGTTCACCTTGCCGCCATCTCGTACTCGCGCGACGCCGCGAACGACCCGCGCCAGGCCTGGGATGTCAACGTCGGTGGGACGGCACGGCTCCTGGCAGCAGTCTCCAGGCGATCGCGCGGCGTCACTGTGCTGGTGACCTCAAGCGCGGAAGTGTATGGCGAGGGGGAGCCGCGTCCCCGGCTCGAGACGGATC